>JBEEJP010000057.1:0-9502 GCA_041169125.1 Pseudomonadota bacterium | reverse complement strand
TTGGAACCCATGACGACACCGACTTGGCACTGGGTCATGATGTGGCTGTGTGTGAGCAAAAACGAATTTTAAGACGGGACCCCCATGATTGATGTGACGATGGCAAATTTCGAGACCGATGTGATTGCGGCCTCTCAAACCACCCCGGTGTTGGTGGACTTTTGGGCCGATTGGTGCGGCCCCTGCAAATCCCTCGGCCCTGTGCTGGAAAAGCTCGAGGCCGATTACCAAGGCCGCTTCCAGCTGGTCAAGATCAATGCCGACACCGAGCAACAACTGGCGGGTGCGTTTGGCGTGAAGAGCCTGCCCACCTGCATTTTGCTCATGGGTGGTCGCCCTGTGGACGGTTTCATGGGGGCCCTGCCCGAAGGCAAAGTGCGTGAGTTTTTAGACAAGCATTTGCCGTCTGACGCCGATTTGGCCGCGCAGGCCGACGCGCAAGAAGCCGATCAACTCATGCAAGCCGGCGATGCGCACGCAGCCATTGCCAAACTGCAAGAGGCGTTGAGCCTGAACACCTCTGACGACGAAACGCGCTACAACTTGGTGAAGCTGCTGATTTCTGTCGGCGAGCTGGAAGAGGCACAAGCCGCACTGCATCCAAAGCTCTCTGAAATTCCACTGCAATTACGCTTTGATGCCCTCAACTACTGGCTGCAAGCCTTGCAGTTTGTGTCGACCGATCCGCGTGCCGCGTGGAGCTTTGAGCAGTTCGATGCAGCCATCGCCCAAAACAAACGCGACTTCGACACCCGCTTGGCCAAAGCACGCGTGTTGATTGCGGCCGAGTTGTTTGAAAACGCCATGGAAGAACTGCTCGAAATCATCATGCGCGACAAAACATGGAACCACGAAGTGGCGCGCAAAACCTATGTGGCCATTCTCGAATTGCTCACACCGCCCAAGCCCAAAACGGACGATGCCGCCGTCGGTAAAACCGCAGGCGGCATCGAATTAACCGGCAAAGCTGCGGTGCAAGAAGACCCCGTGTTGGAGATGATTTCTCGCTACCGCCGCAAGCTCAGCATGGCGCTGAACTGATCGCGGCAAAAAGGGTTAGTCCTTCAACCGCTCCCAAGCCTCTTGGTACTTGGCGGCGGTTTGGGCAATCACCTCTTGGGGCAAATGCGGCGCAGGCGGCGATTTACTCCAAGGCTTGCCTTGCACTTGGGCGGTTTCTAGCCAATCGCGCAAAAACTGCTTGTCGTAGCTGGGTGGGTTCACACCTTCTTGGTAGCTGTCGGCAGGCCAGTAGCGTGAGGAATCGGGCGTGAGCACCTCGTCCATCAACACGAGGTTGTTGTTGGCATCCAAACCAAACTCAAACTTCGTGTCGGCAATGATGATGCCTTTGGCCGCTG
Source organism: Pseudomonadota bacterium (assembly GCA_041169125.1). Classification (GTDB taxonomy): domain Bacteria; phylum Pseudomonadota; class Gammaproteobacteria; order Burkholderiales; family Burkholderiaceae_C; genus Limnohabitans. The sequence goes on along the minus strand of JBEEJP010000057.1, from coordinate 8,141 downwards.
CCACATCGCGTGCGGTTTCGTACAAGGCGATGCTGACGGTTTTGATCTTTTCGGCCAAACTGCCACCAATCATCTCGACCACTTGTTCGTAGGTGATGTTCTCGTCGTGGTCACCCACGGCTGCTTTGGCGGCAGGGGTGAAGATGGGCTCTGGCAATTGGCTGGCGTTCTTCAACCCTTTGGGCAGCTTCACGCCGCACACCGCTTGGTTCTCTTGGTATTCAGCCCAGCCACTGCCCGCCAAATAGCCACGCACCACCGCTTCCACGGGGATGGGCTTCAAGCGTTTGACCAGCATGGAGCGGCCTTTGACTTGTGCCACTTCGTCCGCGCTCACCACGCTCTCGGGTGCTTCACCGGTGAGGTGGTTGGGACAAATATGGCCGAGCTTGCCAAACCAAAACAAAGCCATTTGGGTGAGCAGTTCGCCCTTGCCTGGAATGGCCTCGCCCATGATGACGTCAAACGCGCTGATGCGGTCTGACGCAACCATCAAGATGCGGTCGTCGCCCACGGCGTAGTTGTCGCGCACCTTGCCGCGTGCGAGCAAAGGCAAAGAAGTGAGCGCAGAAGTGTGCAGAGCTGACATGCGTTATTTCACCAACTGAGCGAGTTCGCCCTTGGCGTAACGAGCCGCCACCACCGAGAGGCTGTCGCCTTTGATCTTGCTGCCTTGGCCTTCGCAACCGAATTCCAAATAGCGTTGTTTGCAAATGTTCATCGCGGCTTCGCGCGCAGGCTTGAGCCATTCGCGGGCATCGAATTTTTCTGGGTTCTCAAACATGAACTTGCGCGCGGCAGCGGTCATGGCCAAGCGGATGTCGGTGTCGATGTTCACCTTGCGCACGCCGTGCTTGATGGCTTCTTGAATTTCAGACACAGGCACACCAAAGGTTTGCTTCATCTTGCCGCCGTATTGGTTGATGATGGCCAACAAGTCTTGCGGCACGCTGCTAGAGCCATGCATGACCAAGTGCGTGTTGGGAATGCGGGCGTGAATTTCTTTGACGCGGCTGATGGCCAAGATGTCGCCAGTGGGCTCGCGGGTGAACTTGTACGCGCCGTGGCTGGTGCCAATGGCAATCGCCAACGCGTCAAGCTGTGTGGCTTTGACAAACTGTGCGGCTTCTTCGGGGTCGGTCAACATTTGGCTGTGGTCCAACTTGCCTTCCGCGCCAATGCCGTCTTCTTCACCCGCCTCACCGGTTTCCAAGTTGCCCAAGCAACCCAATTCGCCTTCGACCGACACGCCGACTTTGTGCGCCATCGCCACCACTTGCTGGGTGACTTGCACGTTGTACTCAAAGCTTGAAGGCGTTTTGCCGTCTTCCATCAACGAGCCGTCCATCATGACGGAGCCAAACCCGAGGTCAATCGCGCCTTGGCAAACCTTGGGCGAAGTGCCGTGGTCTTGGTGCATGACCAAAGGAATGTGGGGGTAGGCTTCGGTGGCGGCTTGAATCAAATGCTTGATGAAGGGCTCACCCGCGTATTTGCGTGCGCCAGCACTGGCTTGCAAGATCACGGGGGCACCTACAGCGTCGGCGGCCATCATCACAGCTTGCACTTGCTCCAAGTTGTTGACGTTGAAAGCGGGGATGCCGTAACCGTGCTCTGCAGCATGGTCCAGAAGTTCGCGCATCGATACGAGTGCCATGGGAAAATCCTCAAATATTAAAAACTGATGTAACTGCTGGTAATTTTAAAGGCCGCAGCACCGCACCCAGCTGACAGGGACGAAGACCCGCCAGCCCTGCATCTATGTGCTTGGGGTGGTTAACGTACTTCGCAAATGCGCAGCATGTTGGTACCGCCCGGGGTGCCCATGGGGTCGCCACAGGTGATGGCGTACACATCGCCGGTGTCCACGATTTCACGCAACTTCAAATGCGCTTCGGCTTGGGCCAAAGCGGTGTCGCGGTCGGCGCTGGTGTCCATCAACAAGGGACGCACGTTGCGGAACAAGGCCATGCGGCGTTGCGACGCCACTTTGGTGGTCACGGCGTAGATGGGGATGTGGATGCGGTGGCGACTCATCCACAAAGCAGTGGAGCCCGATTCGGTCAACGCAACAATGGCTTTCGCGCCCAAATGGTGGGCGGTGAACAACGCGCCCATGGCAATGGTTTGGTCAATGCGGGTGAAGGTTTGGCCTTTGAAGTCGGCATCCAACTCCACGTCTTCCGCAGCTTCGGCGGCGGCGCAAATTTTGGACATTTCTTGCACGGTTTCCAGCGGGTACTTGCCTGCGGCGGTTTCGGCGCTGAGCATCACCGCATCGGTGCCGTCAATCACGGCGTTGGCCACGTCACTCACTTCGGCGCGGGTGGGCACGGGGTTGGTGATCATGCTCTCCATCATCTGCGTGGCGGTGATGACCACTTTGTCGTGTTCGCGTGCGAGTTTGATCATGCGTTTTTGCAGCGCGGGCACGGCGGCGTTGCCCACTTCCACGGCCAAGTCGCCACGAGCGACCATGATGCCGTCGCTGGCACGCAAAATTTCTTCGAGCAACGGAATGGCCTCGGCGCGTTCAATCTTGGCAATCAGGCCGGGCTTGTGTTTGTATTCCGCACCGGCCACGTTGGCGAGTTGGCGCGCCATTTCCATGTCGGTGGCGTTTTTGGGGAAGCTCACGGCCACATAGTCAGCTTGGAAGCTCATCGCGGTTTTGATGTCTTCCATGTCTTTGCCGGTCAGGGCGGGCGCGGTCAAGCCACCGCCTTGTTTGTTGATGCCCTTGTTGTTGGACAACTCGCCGCCGATCTTGACAGTGGTGTGCACTTGCTCACCGCGCACGGCTTCAACGGTCAACACAATCAAGCCATCGTTGAGCAACAACAAGTCGCCGGGCTTCACATCGCGGGGCAGTTCTTTGTAGTCCAGACCCACGCCTTGCAAGTCGCCGGGTTCGGTGCGTGAGGCGTCGAGCACAAACTTCGCGCCGTTTTCGAGCATGACCTTGCCGTCCACAAACTTGCCCACGCGAATTTTGGGGCCCTGCAAGTCGGCCATGATGGCCACTTCGCGGCCCGCACGGGCGGCGGCTTCGCGCACCAGATGCGCGCGGTCAATGTGGTCTTGGGCTTTGCCGTGGCTAAAGTTCAAGCGCACCACATTCACGCCAGCGCGAATCATGGCTTCAAGCAACGCAGGATCGCTGGAAGCGGGGCCTAAAGTGGCAACAATTTTGGTGGCGTGACGGGCCATGAGAAGGTCTCCTGCGGGTGTTGTTATGCGTCTGATTCTGGCACGCTTCCAGCCTCGGTCTGCGTTGCTTTTCAGCACACAAACCGCCTTAAACGAACCCTTTTTATCTCATTTGTGTCGCTATACCGCACTTGGACAACGGGTTAACACCCATTTTTTAGGCGGCTGCGGCGATAATTGGCGGAGTAATTGATGCAAATCAGTGCGCATGCGCACCGACCACCTAAGATGCCTCCCCTATGACCACACATATCCAACCTATCCTCCCCGGCGAGCCCATGCCACACCGCAAAGTCATGCGCGAGTGGCTGATTCCTCTGGCTGAACGCACCACCGTGCGCGCCATTGTGATGCTCGTCGTCGACCTCGTGCTGTGGGGCGCTCTCATGGCCGGCACTGTTTTGTTTGAATCTTGGTGGGCCAAGCTCTTGAGCGGCTGCGTCGCAGGTTTCGTGATTGGCCGCTTGTTCATCATCGGCCACGACGCTTGCCACCAAAGCCTCACCCCACATCGCACCCTCAACAAGTGGTTGGGCCGCATTGCTTTCTTGCCCTCGTTGACTGCCTACAGCTTGTGGGACATTGGTCACAACGTGGTGCACCACGGTTACACCAACCTCAAAAACTTCGACTTCGTGTGGGCCCCTTACACCCCCGAAGAGTTCGCAGCCTTGAGCAAGTGGGAACAACTCAAAGACCGCGTGTACCGCAGCGGCTGGGCACCTGGCCTGTACTACATGATCGAAATTTGGTGGAACAAGATGGTGTTCCCCAACGAAAAGAACATGCCCACACGCCGCCCCATCTTCACCAAAGACTGCTTGCTCATCACCGCCTTCGGCGCGGCTTGGGTGGCCGTCATGGTGTGGGCTGCGATGGTCACAGACCAAACCATTGGCTACATCTTGTTGATGGGCTTTGTGGTGCCCTTCTTCTTCTGGGTGTCCATGATTGGCTTTGTGGTGTACGTGCACCACACCCATGTGGACGTGTCTTGGCACGAAGAGCGCACCGGCTGGTCTAAGGCTTCGCCTTTTGTGTCGACCACCGTGCACTTGACTTTCCCCTTCAACATTGGCGCCTTGATGCACCACATCATGGAGCACACCGCACACCACTTGGACATGAGCATTCCTCTGTACAAGTTGAAGCAAGCCCAAAGCAAACTTGAAGAGTTGCTGCCTGAGCGCATCATTGTTCAGCCCTTCTCTTGGGGCTGGTATGTACAAACCGCACGCGACTGCAAGCTGTATGACTTCAAGACCGACAGCTGGATGACCTATGACGGCAAAGTCACCAGCCCCCGCGCTATGAAAGCCTAATAGCCAAGACACAAAGCCCCGCAAGTTCACACGAATTTGCGGGGCTTTTTCTTGTACGCTTCATGCCCATGAAACGCCTTGTTTTAATTTCGCTCTTACTTTGCTCAGTCGCAGCGCATGCCATGTGGGTCACCGTCACGCGCAACGAAATGGCCACCGTCTACATCGACTCCATGTCGATCGAAAAGCTGGGCTACAACCGACGCGTGTGGGTGGTGTATGACTTGATCAGCCCAGATGCCACAGGCCAGCAATCCGTCAAATCACACATCGACTACGACTGCACCGAGGGCAAATACAAAACCCTCAGCGCCAGCAGTCACCCCAACAAAATGGGCAACGGCCCTGCGATCAAAGCCTTGCCGGTCCCCGAAGGTTGGCGCCCTGTGAGCCAAGACGCCATGAGTCGGCAGTTGTTTGCGTTTGCCTGCGCTTGGTGAACGAGGCTTAAAGCACGGCCTCTAAGCCCTTGCGCTCTAGCAAGCTAAGCAATTTGAGCGACGGACCACTCGGGTGCTTGTCACCCAACTCCCATTTGCGGACGGTTGAAATGCTGGTATTCAGCACCGCCGCCAACACCGCTTGGCTGAGCTGAAGACTCTGGCGCAAGTCCCGAATCTTCACGCTGTCGAACTCAGCCACGGGCGCGATGCACAAGGCGTCAAACTTGTTCATCTTGCGTTTATCGATGAAGCCCAAGCGATGCAAGTCTCGCGCGGTCTCATGCGCGGCCTCTAACAATCGGCTTTTCATTTGGGTCTTCGTGCTCATGACAAATTTCCTTTAATGCGCCATCGGCTAATGCGATCTCTAGTTCTTCTTGGGTTCTAACCAACAACTCTGCCGCCAGCTCTTGCAAAACCTCTAACTCGTCGGCGTCGATATTGGCTCGCTCGTTTTTCTCGAACGCGAAAACAAAAAACCAACGGTTGTTTTTGTTCGTGGCCACCAAGGTTCTTGCACCGCCTCGTTTACCTCGACCCGCCATGCCCACTCGCTTTTTAACCAAGCCGCCGCCTAAATCTGCATCGATCAGACCGAGTGACATTTCTCGCACCGCTGCACATAACGCGACATCCGTTAGTTCTGTCTTACGCATCCATCGGGCAAAGTGCCGAGTTTTGAAAACTCGTCTAAGTTTAATTATGCCACTTAGTGGTATATATTGCAGAGTGACCACCTGAATGAGACACCTTTAATTCGCACAAACTTGCTCGCCCGTTGATTCGCGCTTGAAACAATTCATCGGAAACTTGATTTCCACACCGTTCAGTCGAGGCGGCATTGGTGCATTGCGCTCTTGAATTTTCTTTTGCCATTCACGACTCTCCGCCTTTCCGCGCTGCTGACACTCTTGCACTGCAGCATGATCCGGCAATGAGTCACATCTCCGCGACTCCAATGGAAATGCTTGTAATCCTTGTGTGAAGGCGGCCAATGGAGAGCAAATTGCAACGATACAAATCGACTTGGATATAAAGTGCATCTTCAAGCCCTCAAATAAAAACACGGGCCATGATGCCCGTGTTACTTGGTTGCAAGTTGAGCTCGACTCAACTTGTGCGCAGGCTTAGCCCGCTGCGCGTTTGCTCAAAATTTCAAACGCAGGCAAGGTTTTGCCTTCGAGCACTTCAAGGAACGCGCCACCACCGGTGGTGATGTAGCTCACTTTTTTCTCGATGCCAAACTTGGCAATCGCAGCCACCGTGTCGCCACCGCCCGCAATGCTGAATGCGCTGGATTCGGCAATCGCGTGCGCAATGGCCTCGGTGCCTTTGGCAAATTGGTCAAACTCAAACACACCCACGGGGCCGTTCCACACAATGGTGCCTGCGGCTTTGAGCTTGGCGGCCAAGGTGGCTGCGGTCTCGGGGCCGATGTCCAAAATCATGTCGTCGTCGGCCACGTCGGTGGCTTTCTTGACGGTGGCTTGGGCATTGGCACCAAACTCTTTGGCCACCACCACATCGCTAGGAATTGGCACATCTGCGCCGCGGGCCTTCATGGCCTCCATCACGGCTTTGGCCTCGCCCACCAACTCGTGTTCGGCCAAGCTCTTGCCAATGTTCAAACCTGCCGCCAACATGAAGGTGTTGGCAATGCCGCCGCCCACAATGAGCTGATCCACGTTCTTGGACAGGCTTTCCAAAATCGTCAGTTTGGTACTGACCTTGCTGCCAGCGACGATGGCCACCAAAGGACGGTTGGGGGCTTCAATGGCTTTGGTGATCGCGTCAATCTCGGCGCCCAACAAGGGGCCTGCACAGGCCACGGGTGCGAACTGGGCCATGCCGTACGTGGTGCCTTCGGCGCGGTGCGCCGTGCCAAAGGCATCGTGCACAAAGATGTCGCACAGCGCGGCCATTTTGCGAGCCAGCTCTTCGTTGTTCTTTTTCTCGCCTTTGTTGACGCGGCAGTTCTCCAGCAACACCACCTGACCAGGCGCTACAGAAACGCCGTCGACCCAGTTGGCGATCAGGGGCACGCGGCGGCCGAGCAATTCGCTCAGGCGCTCGGCCACAGGGGCCAATGAGTCTTCGGGTTTAAATTCTCCCTCGGTGGGGCGCCCCAAGTGCGAGGTCACCATGACCGCAGCACCCGCTTCCAGCGCCATGCGAATGGCAGGCACGCTGGCACGAATGCGCGTGTCTTCCGTGATGTGGCCATCATCGTCTTGCGGCACGTTGAGGTCGGCACGGATGAAAACACGTTTGCCTGTGGCCGAGCCGTTGGCGCACAAATCAGAGAAGCGAATGACGTTCATAAATAAAGCCGAGAGGAAAAGTTAACAACTTCCCCGATTTTAAAAGTTTCGGCTTGCACCAAATTGTCAATCGAGCGACGAAGCGTTCACCCCTTAACCACGGCCCACAAACGGCATCTTGGTCGCCATCACCGTCATGAACAGCACATTCGCCGAGAGCGGCAAACGCGCCATGGCCATGAAGGTGTCGGTCACGCCCTGCATGTCCATGCGGGCTTCGGGCTTGACGCTGCCGTCGGCTTGCAATGCGCCTGCCGCAAACTTTTCGGTCATGTCGCTGGCCACGTTGCCAATGTCAATTTGACCCACCGCAATGTCAAACGCGCGGCCATCCAAAGCTGCCGCTTTGGTCATGCCCGTGATGGCGTGCTTGGTGGCTGTATAGGCGATGGAGCCGGGGCGAGGCGCATGGGCAGAGATCGAACCGTTGTTGATGATGCGCCCACCTTGTGGACTTTGCGCCTTCATGAGCTTGAAGGCGTGCGAGAGGCAATAAAACGCGCCATTGAAATTCACATCCACCGAGCGACGCCAATCCGCACCCGACAAATCACCGGGCATGGTGGCCGGCAAAAACACACCTGCGTTGTTGAACAACAAATCCAACCGCCCAAAGTTGGCGCGGACCTGCTCAAACAACTTGGCCACTTCGTCTTCGTGGCTCACATCGCAAGGCACCGCCAAGGCGTTGCCCGCCTGTGCGCCCGCCGCTTGTACCGTGGCCTGCAGCGCGTCCGCACGACGCCCAACCAAGACCACCTTCCAACCTTCGGCCAACAAGGCCAAAGCGCATGCTTTGCCAATGCCAGAACTGGCGCCTGTGACGAGTGCTACTTTGCTCATGG
>JBEEJP010000056.1:0-9552 GCA_041169125.1 Pseudomonadota bacterium | reverse complement strand
GCGCCTTTGGACGCGTACAACACCGCACGCGATGAGTTGACGATGATGGCGCCGGTGGTCTTGCCACCGCTCACACGCAAACCCGCTTTGACCGTGGCCACCGCATCGCCACCTTGTGCGCCTACGCCTGGGATGAGCAAGGGCACCGTGGGTGCGAGTTCACGCACGCGCTCGATCTCTTTGGGGTAAGTCGCCCCCACCACCAAACCGAGCTGACCGTTGAGGTTCCAAGGGCCTTGGGCGAGTTTGGCAATGTGCTCGTACACGCGGGGTTGACCCTCGACTGACGCAAGGTGTTGGTTTTGTAAATCGTCCCCACCCGGGTTCGACGTGCGACACAGCAAGAAGGCGCCTTTGCCGTGGTACGTCAAATAAGGTTGCACCGAGTCCCAGCCCATGAAGGGCGAGAGGGTGACAGCGTCTGCACCGTAACGCTCAAACGCTTCGATGGCGTATTGCTCGGCTGTGCTGCCAATGTCGCCACGCTTGGCATCCAAGATGATGGGCACATGGGGTGCCACCCGGCGCATGTGTTCCATCAAGCGCTCCAACTGCCCCTCGGCGCGGTGCGCCGCAAAGTAAGCAATTTGCGGCTTGAAGCTGTTCACCAAATCTGCTGTGGCATCCACGATGGCGGCGCAAAAATCGTAAATCTTGTTGGCGTCGCCCTTGATGTGCTCAGGGAACTTGGTGGGTTCTGGGTCAAGGCCCACACAGAGCATGGAATTGTTTTGGCGCTCTGCGCGCTCAAGCATGTCAAGAAAGGTCATGGGGGGATTTTAGAAGGCTTACCATGCACCCCATGTCTGCCCTGCCCAAGCTCACGCGCCGCCAACTTTGGACCCTCATCACCCTGACCTTGGTGTGGGGCATCAACTGGCCCATCATGAAATTTGGCGTCACGGGTTTTCCGCCGCTCACGTTTCGCAGCTTGTCCATGTTGACGGGTTTGCCCGTGCTAGGCTTGGCGCTGGCGCTGATGAAAATTCCGTTTCGCATTCCCCGCGCACATTGGTGGGAGCTGTTGAAGCTGGCGTTTTTCAACCTCTTTGTTTGGCACGTGTTGGTCATCTTGGCTTTGCCCATGTTGTCGAGTGGGCGTGCAGCCATCTTGGGCTACACCATGCCCATCTTCTCGGCCATCTGGGGCGTGTTTTGGTTCAACGCACCTTTGCGTGCTCGCCAGTGGCTTGGTGTCGCCGCGGCAGGCGTGGGCGTGTTGCTGCTGTTGTGGAACGAATTGACACACCTCTCAGGCCAACCGTTTTGGGTGCTGATGGTGTTGATGGCGGCCGCCGTTTGGGCCTACGGCACGCAACGCCTGCGCCACACCCACATCGAGGTGCCCACACTCACCATCGCGTTTTGGATGACCAGCATGACCACGGTGCTGTTGACGGTGTTGGCGTGTGTGTTTGAGCAAGACCGTTGGCAAATGCCTGCCCAGAGCACGCAATGGGCGATTCTTTACAACGCGTTGGGCGTGTTTGCGTTTGCACAAGCCGCATGGCTCACGCTGGCACGCGGGCTACCGCCTGTGGCTTCGACCTTGAGCGTGATGTTCATTCCCGTGTTGGGCGTGTTCAGTGGCGCGTGGTGGTTGGGTGAGGTGTTGCACTGGCAAGACTGGTCCGCAGTGGTGCTGATGGTGGTGGCCATTGCGTCAGTGCTCTGGCCGGCAAGGTCTACTCAGACCCCTTGAGGTGCGCCATCGCCAAACACAGGTCCGCCCACACCTTGGCCTTCTCTGGCAAGTTGCGCAACACATACGCAGGGTGATACGTCACCACCACCGGCACGTTTTGGTATTGGTACACGCGCCCACGCAGCTTGCCGAGCGGCGTGGTTTCCACATCGGGCTGTGTCTCGCGCAACAAGGCTTGCACGGCGAAGCGGCCCATCGCCAAAATCATTTTGGGTTTGAGCAACTCCACCTGACGCTCTAAGTACGGCAAGCACTGTGCCACCTCTTCGGGCTTGGGGTTGCGGTTGCCCGGGGGACGGCACTTGAGCACATTGGCGATGTACACGCCACCGCCCTGTTCGGTGCGTTGGCCGGTGCGTGACAGCTGCATGGCCGACAGCATGTTGTCCAACAGCTTGCCGGCTTGGCCCACAAAAGGCTCGCCCTGCAAGTCTTCGTTTTCACCCGGGGCTTCGCCCACGATGAGCCAATCCACCTGAGGGGTTTGACCTTCGGGCGCTGATGCGCCCACACCAAAGACGGTGTTTTTGCGCGAGCCGCACAAGGCGCAAGCTTGGCAGCCCGACACGGTGGTGTGCAAGGCTGACCAATCCATTTGGTCAATGCCTTCGGGGCGTTGAATGAGGATGGGTGCTGGCTCGGCCTTGGCCAAGGGTGCGGGTATGTGGCGTGCGGTTTGTTCGTAGCCCGCCGCGTTGGCAATGGCTTGCGTGGCCAGTTCGCTCGCAGCCGCAAAGCTTTGCGCTTCTTCGGCGTGGGCTTGCACCACCACATCGGCTGACGCAGAAGCAGACGTGTCCACCGCCAAAGTTTCCACTGCGGGTGCTCCCATCACCGCCGCCTCAGACATGGGCGACCACACACGCACGCCCATTTCGGCGAGCATGGCGCGTTGGCGTTTGTCCAAGTGCAAGGTGTCTGTCATGGGGCAATAGCTTACAGCGTCATCGACATGACCACCGCGTGCTCGCGTTGACCAAGGTCGGCGGGGTAGTAGTTCTTGCGCTCGCCCACGCGGGTGTAACCATAGCGCTCGTACACCTGCATGGCGCGGGCGTTGCTCACGCGCACCTCCAACCACAGGCACTGGGCGTGGCGGCTGCGTGCCCACAGCGCCAGCGCGTCGAGCATGAGCACACCATAGCCTTGGCCCTGAAATTCAGGCGCGACGGTAATGTTGAGCAAATGCGCTTCTTCCACACCCTCCATCGCCACCAAGTAGCCAATCAAGGTGTCGTCACCCATGAGTGCCAACAACTGGTAGCCAGCCTTGATGCAATCCGCAAAGTTGCCGCGTGTCCATGGATGGGCATACGCACGGTTTTCGATGCGCAGCACGTCGTCCAGCAGCGCATCGGTCAGCGGCTCTAAGCGGACTTCGGGCTTGGCAGCAGGGGTCATGGCACTGGCGCTTGTTGTGCCTTGATGTGCATGCGCTCTTCGGTGGTTTGCGCCACTTTGTCGCGAATGTACAAAGGCAAGGCTTCTTCGGGGGGCACAGCGTCCCCGGCTGCCCAAGCCGTTGGGGCCAAACGCAGCAGGGCGGCGGCGGTGGGCAATGCCATGACTTGCGGGGCCGTCAGACCAACCGGCCAACGGCTGGCATACACGGGCCAGGCATTGCCTGCGGCGATGAAACTGTCAGGCGTCCAATCGGTGGGCCAAGACAAAGATTCAGGGCTGTGCAGCGCGGGCGCTTGCACGCACCGCCAAACACCGGGCATGTGTGGGGCATGGTCAGCCGCTGCATGCGTGGCACTGGGTGTGAACTCATACGCTGCCACATACACCTGCTCCATGCGTGCATCCATCACGGCCAAGACGCGCGTCACTGCTGTTGCACCGTGTGCCGCACTCGCTGCACGCGCCTCTTCGGCCACGGCCAGCAAGGTGTCAATGGGTAACACAGGCAATTCAGCGCCAAAGGCCAAGCCCTGCGCGACCGCGCACGCCGTGCGCAAGCCCGTGAATGCGCCAGGCCCACGACCAAACACCACCGCTTGCAAATCGGTCAAGGCCAAGTCTGCCTCTTTCAAAAGCGCCAAGGTTTGCGGAATCATGTGGGTTGACGTGAGTGCGCCCCCCGCGCTGGTGTGCGTCCATGTCTGCGTGCCGCGTGCGACGGCCAGAGAAAGGGTATCGGTGCTGGTCTCTAAAGCCAGCCAAGAGTTGTTGCGCATGGGCTGATTATCCCAGCCGTGATAATTTGCCCATGAACCGCTCGCACCCGTCCGCTTTGCCACCACTCACACGCCCATTCACTCGCCTTATTCGCCGTGTACAAGGGCACTTTGCACGCCTGTCTTTGGCCTGTGCATGGACGTTGGCCGTGGTGTGCACCATGCCCCTGCCAGCGCAGGCCGCACCGCATTCCAAAGCGGTGCGCAGCGAAGCACCCAAGCACACCGACGGTGACGTGGGCCAACTGCCCGCAGACGTGCAAGCCGCACTCCAACGTGCCAAAGTGCCTAGCGAGAACTTTCATGTGATGGTGATCGACCCCCACACAGGCAGCACGCCCCGCTTGAGCCACCAAGCCCAAGTGCGTGTGAACCCCGCGTCGTTGATGAAGCTCGCCACCACCACCGCCGCACTCGACACCTTGGGCCCGGCCTTTGTGTGGCGCACGCCTGTGTATGTGGACGGCCCTGTGCGCGAGGGTGTGTTGCAAGGCAACGTCTACATCAAAGGCAGCGGCGACCCGCGCTTTGTGGTGGAACGTGTGTGGCTCTTGATGCGCCGCTTGCAAGGCTTGGGCATTCACAAAATTCAGGGCGACATCGTGCTCGATCGCAGCGCGTTTGACGTGCCCGCACGCGACGCCGCCAGCTTTGATGGCGAACCTCTGCGCCCCTATAACGCCGCGCCCGACGCGCTGCTGCTCAACTTCAAATCGCTGCTCATTCAATTCGTGCCAGACCGCGCCGCCAACGTGGCACGTGTGCACATCGAGCCGCCATTGGCGGGTGTGCAATACCCCGCCGCCGTGCCTCTGAGCCAAGGCGATTGCAGCGACTACCGCAGCGCTTTGCGTGCCGATTGGAGTGACCCCATGCGCATCCGCTTTGCAGGCAACTTCCCTGCGGTGTGTGGCGAAAAAATGTGGCCCATCGCCTATGCCGCGCCTCAGCAATTTGCGCAGCGCGCTGTCGCCGGCATGTGGCAACACGTGGGCGGACATCTGAGCGGCCACGTGCGCGAAGGCAGCGTACCCGCCAACTTGCAGCCCGCGTTTCAGATGGACTCCGCCAGCTTGGCCGAGACCATCCGCGACATCAACAAGTACAGCAACAACGTGATGGCGCAGCACGTGTTTCTCACCCTCAGCCAGCAACAACGCGGCGTGGGCAGCTTTGATGCCTCACGCGAGGTGATGCAGCGCTGGTGGCGTGAACGCGTGGGTGGTGACGTGCCCACGTTTGACAACGGCTCGGGCCTGAGCCGTGACGAACGCATCAGCGCGCAAGCCCTCGCACGTTTGCTACAAGTGGCATGGGCCTCACCCACCATGTCTGAGTTGATGAGCTCGCTCCCCGTCACCGGCCTAGACGGCACGATGAAACGCAGCAAAGCCCAAGCCAGCGCGCACTTGAAAACAGGTAGTTTGCGCGATGTGGCAGGCGTGGCGGGTTATGTAGACACGGTCAGCGGCAAACGCTTGGTGGTGGTGGCCATCTTGCACCACGCCAATGCCAATGCCGCGCGCCCCGCGCTGGACGCCATGATTGACTGGGCGGGTAAGCAGCCTTAATTCCGAAAGACCGGCATGAACTACACCGAATGGATCGGCTACGCCGCCGCCAGCCTCACCACCGCGAGCTTTGTGCCGCAAGCGTGGTTGACATTTAAAACACGTGATGTGAGCGGGATCTCGCTGGGCATGTACAGCGCCTTCACCTTGGGCATTGCGCTGTGGCTGGCCTACGGCTTGCTGATCGAAGCCTGGCCCGTGGTGATTGCCAACGTGATCACGTTGGTCCTAGCCGCCAGTATTTTGGGGATGCGCTTGCGCTTTGGGCGCAAGCCTTAGGGCAACCAGCCGTAGTTCAATAACAAGGTCACGATGCGGTCGGCCAAATAGCGGTTCGCCAGCGGCGTTAGGTTGATATTGTCGGCAAACACATAGGTTGGGTAATCCGTCGAGTTCGTCAAATCCCCAGTGGCACAGCCCGCGAAATTACCCTGAACTGCGATCTTACACACGGGGTCATACAAGCCTGTATCTGCCGTAATAGCCATGCCGCTGATGTTCAGAATGCGGGTGACGCCATCGGTGTCGAATTTGCCTGCGAAGTTGTTGAAATCCGCTGAACGATCGAGCAGGTACACAGGTTTTCTGTCTTGACGATAGGCGTCGCTTAACTTTTGAAGCAATAGAAAATTGAACGACGTCAGACTGGGCAAAGAGGACGTGGTGATGCTGAGTTTTTGAATATCGGCCAGTGATTTGCTGTTGGGGGCAGTGAGTGCCCAAGGTGTTCGCGCCATGTTGATCGCCGGCATCACCACCACATGTTCAGCACCGGCAGACACCAAGCGACCAATGCTCGTCACCAAATTGGTCGTGGCGGTGTCCACACTGGTACCGTTCATGACCGCATCGTAAACATCCCAATTACCCACGGTGATGATGATGAGGTCTTGTTTGGCGACGACCCCACCTGCCGTGTTCAAAAAGGCAGTAATTTGACCGTCGACATCGGCCACACGCGCAGTCGCGCTCGCATAGCTGAAACCACCTGTTGCTGCCAAAGCATTTGATGCAATGGCTTTGACTGGAATACCCACACGCGCAGCAATACGCCCCGCCACTGTGTTGTCAACTTCTCCAGTTCGGACTGTAGACAGACCGTAGCCGTTCGCATCCACATAACTAAACCCATCACCAAACGCAATCACACGCGTTGGACGGAATGGATCGACCGTGCTGCTGGCCCCGCCACACGCTGACAACAGAGCAGCAGCAGCAACGGCGCACAAGGCTTTCAGGGTTCGGCTAAAAATTGGATTCATCACAGGCTCTCTTTTGAGTACCACGTTAGTTTAACGAGTTGGCGCAGCAGCCCGCGTGAGGCGGTCTCGCACACCCTCCCACTCCGGCGTGAGGGGTGGAATTTCAACCCAAATGTGCGCAACGCCTTGGGCATCAAAGCGGCGCAACTGGGCAAACAACTGGTGGGCACAGGCTTGCGCCGAGGCGGGCATGGGCTGGCAGATGAACCGGTGCGCATGAGCGGCCGGCACCTCAACTGGGCTGTGCGCCCACACCGCCACCACGTGCGGGGTGGCTGCGGCGGCATGCCCATCGATGGCGTTTTGCAAATCCGCCGGCGACATCAGCTGCACTTGGGCAGCGGGCGCGTAATGCGACTCCAGCGTGCCGGAGGCTCGCGGTGCATCTACATCGGGCGTGCGAGGGGTTAGCACGGTCACACCACACGCATCGCTGAGCTGCTGCGGCGTCAACACACCCGGGCGCAACAACACGGGCGCAGCGCGGGTGCAATCGACGATGGTGGACTCAATGCCCACCTCACACGCACCACCATCTACGATGAGCAACTGTTCACCAAACTCGCCCGCCACATGCGCGGCCGTGGTGGGGCTGACGCGACCAAACAAATTGGCACTGGGTGCAGCCACACCGTAGACACCCAACGCCTGAGCCGCTTGCAACACCGCATGCGCCGTGGGATGGGAAGGACAACGCACACCCACCGAGTTTTGACCACCAGTCGCCGCTGCGGCCACTTCAGGGCGGCGGGGCAGGATGAGCGTCAACGGGCCGGGCCAAAAGGCATCCATCAAACGCTGCGCAAAGTGGGGCACGCTGGCGGCAAAGCGGGTCACCTCTTGCGCACTGGCCACATGCACGATGAGTGGGTGGTTGGCGGGCCGGCCTTTGGCTTCAAAAATTTTCGCCACCGCTGCATCGTTGCCTGCGTCTGCGGCCAAGCCGTAAACGGTTTCCGTGGGCAGCCCCAGCAGCTCACCGCGCTGCAAGGCCTGCGCAGCAGCGGTGATGGAGGCTGAGAGTTGACCGTTGAGAATCATGGATGCCAAAGGCGCACGCGCTGTAAGGGGGTCGCGTTCGCCGTCAAAACGGCGCGACACCCAAAATGGCTGCCGCCTGCAAAGCCACTGCATGTGCGGCTTGTGGCGTCGCCGCTGTGATGTTGAGGTGTCCCATCTTGCGGCCTTTGCGCGCTTCGCGCTTGCCGTACAAGTGCAGGTGCGTACCGGGCAGCGCCAGCACTTGCGCCCATGCGGGTTCGCTTGGGGTTTGAGCAGCGGAAGCAAACCACAAGTCACCCAGCAAGTTGAGCATCACTGCAGGGCTGTGTTGACGCGGTTGCGTCAGGGGTAAATCGGCCATGGTGCGCACTTGCAATTCAAACTGCGACACATCACACGCGTCTTGGCTGTAGTGGCCGCTGTTGTGTGGGCGAGGTGCAATTTCGTTCACCACCAACTGTCCATCTGCCAACACAAAAAACTCCACGCACAACACGCCCACGTAGTTCAGCTCTTGCGCCACCGCTTTGGCCGCAGCAATGGCTTGGCTGGCCAGTGCCTCGGGCACATTGCCAGCAAACACCTCCGTCACAGCCAAGATGCCGTCACGGTGCAGGTTGCGTTGCACGGGCAAGTTGACCATGGCGCCATCACGACCGCGCGCAATGATGACCGAACACTCGCTGGCCAAAGGCAGCATTTTTTCCAGCACGCAGGGCACTTGTCCAAGCTGGGTCCAAGCTGCGTTGAGCTCGGCACGTGTGGTGACACGCAACTGACCTTTGCCGTCATAGCCCATACGCGAGGTTTTCAAAATGCCGGGCAGCAAGCTGTCGTTCACAGCCGCCAATTGCTCCGCGGTGTCGATGACCGCATGCGGGGCCACAGGCACACCGCACGCCACAAAGTGCGCTTTCTCACGCGCGCGGTCTTGGGCCACGGCCACCGCAGAGGCGGCTGGCGACACAGGCAGCGTGGTGGCGAGTTGGGCGAGCGCATCAGCGGGCACATTCTCAAACTCGGTGGTCACCGCTTGGCACACGTCAGCGAGTTGTTTCAAGCCTGCAGCGTCCAAGTAGTCGGTGTGCACGTGGTGGTGGCTCACCAAACCTGCAGGGCTGTGTGTATCCGGGTCGAGCACGGCTGTGTTGTAGCCCATGCGCTGCGCCTCGTGCGCCCACATGCGGCCCAACTGACCACCGCCCAACACGCCCAAGGTTGAGCCGGGAGGCAAAGGTTTCAGCGTCGTGCTCATACAGGCGGCAAGGTCATGTTGCGGGCCACTTCGGTTTGGGCCGTGCGGAAGGCTTGCAGTTTTTCAGCCAAGGCCGCGTCTGTCGAGGCGAGCAAGGCCACGGCAAACAAGGCCGCGTTGGCCGCACCTGCATTGCCAATGGCAAAGGTGGCCACCGGAATGCCTTTGGGCATTTGCACAATGCTGTGCAACGAATCCACACCTTGCAAATGCTTGCTGGCCACGGGCACGCCCAACACGGGCACGATGGTTTTGGCCGCAATCATGCCGGGCAGGTGTGCTGCGCCGCCTGCGCCTGCGATGATGGCGCGCAAACCACGGCCTTGCGCGCTTTCAGCGTAGGCAAACATGTCATCGGGCATGCGGTGCGCTGAAACAACGCGGGTTTCAAAAGACACGCCAAATTCTTGGAGAATCTGGGCTGCATGTTGCATGGTGTCCCAATCAGAATTGGAACCCATGACGACACCGACTTGGCACTGGGTCATGATGTGGCTGTGTGTGAGCAAAAACGAATTTTAAGACGGGACCCCCATGATTGATGTGACGATGGCAAATTTCGAGACCGATGTGATTG
>JBEEJP010000055.1:0-9647 GCA_041169125.1 Pseudomonadota bacterium | reverse complement strand
CAAGATGATGCCGACGTTGGGTCTGAACCCTTCTCGGTCAAGCATAATCGAACCTCAAATTTTTAAACTGAGTCGATTATGCACAGAGCTGCAGCACTTCACTCAGAATTTGCCCTAATTTCCCTACAAATTTGACGATTCGATTGCACGCATGAAAGCCTCCCAGTTTCTCATCTCCACCCTCAAAGAAGCCCCAGCCGACGCCGAAGTGGTCAGCCACAAATTGATGATGCGCGCGGGCTTGATCAAAAAGCTTGGCGCAGGCATCTACAACTACATGCCCATGGGCTTGCGCGTGATCCGCAAGGTCGAGGCCATCGTGCGTGAAGAAATGAACAAAGCGGGCGCAATCGAGCTGACCATGCCCGTGGTGCAACCTGCTGAGCTGTGGCAAGAAACAGGACGCTTCGACAAAATGGGCCCTGAGTTGCTGCGCATCCAAGACCGTCATGGCCGTGACTTTGTGGTGCAACCCACCAGCGAAGAGGTGGTGACCGACATCGCACGCCAAGAAATTCGCAGCTACAAACAGTTGCCCAAAAATTTCTACCAAATTCAAACCAAATTCCGCGACGAGCGTCGCCCACGTTTTGGTTTGATGCGTGGCCGCGAGTTCATCATGAAAGATGCGTACAGCTTTGACCGCGACCAAGACAGCGCCAAGCAAAGCTACCAAGTCATGGCTGCGGCGTACCGCAACATCTTTGACCGTTTCGGTTTGACCTACCGTGCCGTGGCCGCCGACAGCGGCGCCATTGGTGGTGACTTGAGCGAAGAGTTTCAAGTGATTGCGGCCACCGGCGAAGACGCGATTGTGTATTGCCCCACCAGCACCTACGCCGCCAATATGGAAAAGGCCGAGGCCTTGGCGCCCACGCAAACGCGCGGCGCAGCCACGCAGGCGCTCACCAAAACGGCCACCCCCGGCAAGAGCACGTGCGAAGACGTGGCCGCCTTGCTCAACGTGCCTTTGAACACCACTGTCAAATCCTTGGTCTTGGCCACAGACACGCTCAATGACAAAGGCGAAGTGGTGAAGTCCCAAGTGTGGCTCTTGCTCTTGCGCGGTGACCACGACATGAACGAAGTCAAAGTGGGCAAGTTGCCCGGTTTTGAAGGCGGTTTCCGTTTTGCCACCACCGCTGAGATTGAAGACCACTTTGGCTGCAAGCCCGGCTACTTGGGCCCCGTGAATTTGAAGCAACCGTTAAAAATCGTGGCGGACCGCGATGTGGCCGTGATGGCCGATTGGGTTTGCGGCGCCAACGAAGTCGACTTCCACATGACCGGCGTCAACTTTGGCCGTGATGTGGCCGAGCCCGATGTGGTTGCCGACATTCGCAACGTGGTGGCGGGCGACGCATCGCCTGACGGCCAAGGCGTGTTGGCGATAGAACGCGGCATTGAAGTGGGCCATGTGTTCTACCTCGGCACCAAATACAGCCAAGCCATGAACGCCACCTTCTTGGATGTGAACGGCAAGCCGCAGTTCATGGAAATGGGCTGCTACGGGATTGGCGTGACACGCTTGCCCGCTGCTGCCATTGAACAAAACCACGACGACCGCGGCATCATTTGGCCTGACGCCATTGCGCCGTTCACCGTGGTCATTTGCCCTGTGAACATGGACCGTAGCGAAGACGTGAAGACTGCCGCGTTCAAACTCTACGAAGACTTGCTGGCGTTGGGTGTGGACGTGATCTTGGACGATCGCGGTGAGCGTCCCGGTGCGATGTTTGCAGACTGGGAACTCATTGGCGTGCCGCACCGCGTGACCATTGGTGACAAAGGCTTGAAAGAGGGCGTCGTGGAGTACCAACAACGCCGCGATGCCGAGTCCACCAAAGTGGCGCTGGCCGATGTGCTGGCGCATGTGAAGGCCCAACTCGGTTTGTGATTGGTATGGCCCGCAGCCTGCGTCGTTTAGGTTGTGTGCTGCTTTTGTTTTTGGCGTGCATGGGTCTGTCTGCGCAGGCGGGGACGCAACGCGAAGAACCGCTGATCGATTCGGTGCGCACCGCACTCAGCGCTGCGGTGCATCAGTCTGGCCCTCCCGTGTTGGTGCATCCAGATGTCAAGGCCGCTCAGGCGTTTTCCCAATGGCTCACCCAAGCTGAGGCGCGTCTAGACAGGCAACTGCAACGACGCAAAACCAACCCTCAGACGCCCAATGTGGCGGTGGCTGAGCCTCAGCACAAAGGGGTGACCAACGGCTCGCCGGATGTGCTGGCACATGAGTTGGCCAGCCCCCATTTGCGCCGCGAGTTTTTGCAAACTGTTTGGTACGAAAGCCAACGTGCAGGCCTTGCCCCCAGTTTGGTACTCGGCCTGATTCAGGTGGAAAGCGGCTTTCGTAAATTTGCCATCAGCCCTGCGGGTGCACGTGGCTACACGCAAGTCATGCCGTTTTGGACGCGCGTCTTGGCCGACGGTGACGCCAGCATTTTGTTTCAAGCACAAACCAATTTGCGCTTTGGCTGTGTCATCTTGCGCCACTACTTGAACATTGAAAACGGCGATGTGTTTATGGCACTCGGTCGTTACAACGGCAGCCGCGGTCAAGCGCCTTATCCCAATGCGGTGCTCGCCGCGCAAAAGGAGTGGCAATGAAAAGGTGGGTTTGCCGAACTCTGTGCCAGCCCTTGCATTGGTGCAATAAAAAACCCGCTGGGTGTCAGCGGGTTTTTGTGTGAAGGGTGCTCAGTCCTTCGGGTGATCAGCCATTGATGGCTTTTTGCAATTCGCCCGACTCATACATTTCCATCATGATGTCGGAGCCACCAATGAACTCACCCTTCACGTAGAGCTGAGGGATGGTGGGCCAGTTGCTGTATTCCTTGATGCCTTGGCGAATTTCTTGGTCTTCCAACACGTTCACCGTTTTGATGGCTTTGGGGTCCACGCCGCAAGCTTTGAGCACTTGCACCGCACGGCCCGAAAAACCACACATGGGGAAGCTGGCGCTGCCTTTCATGAACAGCAACACTTCGTTGCTCTTTACCAAGTCGTCAATGCGTTGTTGCGTATCGCTCATTGCGTTTCTCCAAATCTAAAACTAGGTGCATTATTTCACTGTTGGCCAGCGTCCGCCGCTGCATCGCAAGATGCCCGCCAAATCAGCATGGCTTTGTATGTGGGTAAAGCCGGCATTGCCTAGCAGGTCTTGCACGGCTTGCGCTTGGTCGTAGCCGTGTTCCAGCAACAGCCAACCACCGGGTTTCAGGTGGTTCGGCGCTTGGCGCACGATGGCGCGTAAGTCGTCTAGCCCGTCATGGCCCGAGGCTAGGGCACTCCGTGGCTCGTGCGTGAGTGCGGCCAAATGGGCGTCGGTGCTGGCAATGTACGGTGGGTTGGAGACGATGGCATCAAACGTTGGGCCCTTCGCCAACGGTGAGAGCCAAGACCCCGCGTGGAATTGCACGGCCAGTCCCAAGCGGGTGGCATTGGCTTGGGCCACTTGCAAGGCCTCTGTGCTGGCGTCCACGGCGTGCACTTGTGCATCAGGACGGCTGTGCTGCAAAGCCAACGCAATTGCGCCACTGCCGGTACCAAGGTCGACCACCTGCGGGGTGGGCACATCGGCCAAGCACGACAGCGCCCACTCCACCAAAGTTTCGGTGTCGGCGCGCGGGTCGAGCACGCGTGCATCCACGTGCAGCGTGAGTCCGAAAAATTCTTTTTGCCCTGTGATGTAGGCCACAGGCTCGGTGGCCAAGCGGCGTTGCACAGACTGGTTGAAATGGTGTTGGTTGTCGATGGGTATCGGCGCGTCGCCATTCATCAGCAACCAAGCACGGTCGTTCAACGGTCGCGCCAATGCGTGCAGCAGCAATATTTGGGCCTCTAAGCGAGGCAGTCCCAGTGTTTGCGCCCAAGCAAGCGCGTGCTGCACGGACATGGTGTGTGCGTGGGTTGACGCGCTCATGTGTTTTCCAAGTCAGCCAGCAGTTCGGCCTCGCGGGCATGGCGCAGTGCAAGCAAGCCTTCGCTTAGGTCACCTTCCATGATTGGGTTGAGCTTGTACAAGGTCAAGTTGATGCGGTGGTCGGTCCATCGCCCTTGCGGGTAGTTGTAGGTGCGAATGCGGTCACTGCGGTCGCCGCTGCCAATCAAACCCTTGCGCATGGCCGCATCTTTGGCGGCGCGTTCTGAGCGTTCTTTTTCTTGAATGCGCGCCGTCAGCACCTTCAGGGCCGAGGCTTTGTTGCTGTGCTGGCTGCGCCCATCTTGGCATTCGGCCACGATGCCCGTGGGCAAGTGGGTGATGCGAACCGCAGAGTCGGTTTTGTTGATGTGCTGGCCACCCGCACCGCTGGCACGGTAGGTGTCAATGCGCAAATCGGACGGGTTGATTTTGATGGCCTCGGCTTCGTCGGGCTCAGGCAACACCGCCACCGTGCAGGCGCTGGTGTGAATGCGGCCTTGTGTTTCGGTGGCTGGCACGCGCTGCACGCGGTGGCCGCCCGACTCAAACTTGAGCCAGCCATACACGCCGTCGCCGCTTGCGCCGCCGTCCATGCGCACCACCACTTCTTTGTAGCCCCCTAGCTCGCTGGGTGATTCACTCACGATCTCGGTGCGCCAGCCTTGACGCTCGGCGTAGCGCATGTACATGCGCAGCAAATCGGCGGCAAACAAAGCCGATTCGTCACCGCCCGTGCCTGCACGAATTTCAACAAAGGCTGGGCGTGCATCGTCGGGGTCTTTGGGGAGCAACATGCGTTGCAATTCGGCCTCGAGTTGCAACAGCTCTGCTTGTGCGCTGGCCATTTCTTCTTCGGCCATGGCGCGCATGTCAGCGTCGTCGCCACCGTCTTGCAGCATCTGTTGGGCTGCTTGCAAATCGGCTTCCCGTTGTTGGTAGCGTGCATAGCGCCCGGCGGTGGCGGTCACCTCGGTGTGTTCGCGTGACAAAGCCAAGAACTGCGTCATGTCTTTCATGATGTCTTCGCGAGACAGCAAGAAGTCGAGTTCGTTCAAGCGTTGCGTGTGGCGCTCAAGCTGAGCGCGTAAAAAATCTTTCATGGGGTGAGCGCCTAACGGTTGCCGCGCAAAAAGAAATGCTCAATCGCATGACGCGCACGTTCGCGTGACTCGGCGTCACCCGCATGCAACTCGGCCATCGCGCCGTGCAGCATCTTTTGCGTGAGCCCGCGTGACAGGGCTTCGAGCACCGCATCCACATCGTCGCCTTTGGCAATGGACTTGCGCGCACGAGACAACTCTGCACTGCGCCAGTCTTCGGCTTGGGCATTGAGCTGTTGAATGAGTGGCACGTTGTTGCGCTGGTCCATCCAGTGTTCAAAGCTTTGCACGCCTGCATCAATGATGGCTTCGGCTTGCGCCACCGCCGCTTGGCGGTTGGCTTGGCCGGTTTGCACCACGTCTGATAAATCATCGACGGTGTACAGGTACACGTCTTCGAGCGACTTCACCTCGGGTTCAATGTCGCGTGGTACCGCCAAGTCGACCATGAACATGGGGCGGTGCTTGCGTTGCTTCAAGGCGCGTTCAACGGCGCCCAAGCCAATCAAGGGCAGGGTGCTGGCGGTGCAGCTGATGACCACATCAAACTCATGCAAACGTTGCGGCAAGTCGGCCAAGCGCATGACTTCGCCGCTGAATTGGGTGGCCAGTTTTTCACCGCGCTCCAATGTGCGGTTGGCAATGGCGATGGATTTGGGGCTCTTGGCGGCAAAGTGCGTGGCGCACAGCTCAATCATTTCGCCCGCGCCCACAAACAACACGCGGGTTTCGCTCAGGTCTTCAAACAGTTGGCTGGCCAAACGCACAGCGGCGGCGGCCATGCTGATGGAGTGCGCGCCAATTTCGGTGGAGCTGCGCACCTCTTTGGCCACAGCAAACGAGCGTTGGAAGAGTTGGTTGAGCGTGGTGCCCAAGGCACCGGCTTCAGAGGCGGCACGCACCGCGTCTTTCATTTGGCCCAAGATTTGGGGTTCACCCAACACCATCGAGTCCAAGCCACTGGCCACACGGAAGGCGTGGCGTGCCGCATCGGCTTCTAGCAAAGCGTAGGTGTGGCCCTTCAAGTCGTCGGTAGACACACCGCCCGACTGCGCCAACCATGCCAAGGTTTGTTGCATTTGGGCTTCGCTGCCCGCACAGTAAATCTCGGTGCGGTTGCAGGTGGAGAGGATGGCCACTTCGCTGTCGGGGGCAAAAGAATGGCGCAGGGTCGCCAAGGTCGGACCCATTTGTTCGACCGCAAAAGCAAAACGGCCCCGCAAATCAAGCGGGGCTGTCGTGTGATTGAGGCCCAAAGCCCAGACTGCCATAGCGCAGATTATAAAATTTACTCACATGGGCCCTTTAGAACAAATCATTCACACTTTTAACTTCATTGCGCCGGCATGGGGTGTGGCCCTGTTTGGCGTGCTGATGGCCCGTGTGGCGGCCCGCAGGTGGCTGCCTTTGGCCAGTTGGAGCCTGATCAAGCAGGCCGTGGTGAGCGGTGTTTTGGGCACGCTCGTTCTGGCGGGCGGCTTGGTGGTGTGGGGTGTGGACGGAAAAATGGCCACTTATTCGGCCTTGGTCATCGTTTGCGGTACGGCTCAGTGGTTGATGTGCAAGGGTTGGCAACGTTGATGTGAGACGCGCCGGACGAGCTGCCAGCATGCACGTTGGCTCCTCTTCGCTGCGCTCAGAATGTCGCTCACCGTGCACACCGGCAACTCGCCTTGCGCTTTGGGTTGTCGAATAACCTTAAAAGTCGATGTCGGACACCCCCAAACCCAGTAAGTGCTCTCAGCCCTCAGCAGCCGAGAACCCAAGCCCCCTGCGGTAAAATTGGCCCCTTAAATTCGCGCCTCCAATGCGCCTTTGCGCGCACATCACACCATGAATGCTCCCACCTCGCTGAACCACTTGATCGCCACGGCTGACGAAAGCCCGCGACTGCGCGAAATTCCCTACAACTACACCTCGTTCTCGGACCGAGAAATTGTGTTGCGCTTGCTTGGCAGCGAGGCTTGGGAATTGTTGCTGCGCTTGCGTCAAGAGCGCCGCACGGGCCGCTCGGCTCGCATGTTGTACGAGGTGTTGGGCGACATTTGGGTGGTGCAACGCAACCCCTATTTGCAAGACGACTTGCTGGACAACCCCAAACGTCGTCACCAGCTGGTAGAGGCTTTGCATCACCGCTTGGGTGAAGTAGAGCAACGCCGTACACCCGACGCCGATGCCGAGCGCGATGCGATGGTGGGTCAGCTGCTGCAGGCTGCGAGCCGCGCGATTGAAACCTTCAGCCAACAATTCGACGCGATTGCCGCTTTGCGCAAAAAAGCGGCTCGCGTGTTGGGCAAACAAACTGCCAAAGACAACATCAAGTTCGATGGTCTTTCACGCGTGAGCCACGTGACCGACGCCACCGACTGGCGTGTGGAATACCCCTTCGTGGTGTTGACGCCCGACAGCGAAGAAGAAATGGCAGGCTTGGTCAAAGGGTGTATCGACCTCGGTCTGACCATCGTCCCTCGTGGCGGCGGCACAGGCTACACGGGTGGCGCAATTCCGCTCACCTGGAAGAGCGCGGTCATCAACACCGAAAAACTCGAAGCCATGACCGAAGTCGAGCTGATCGACATGCCTGGCATCGGTCACAAAGTGCCCACCATCTACACCGAAGCGGGTGTGGTCACGCAGCGCGTGGCCGATGCAGCCGAGCGTGGTGGTTTTGTGTTTGCGGTCGACCCCACGTCTGCCGAAGCCTCGTGCATTGGCGGCAACATTGCCATGAACGCAGGCGGTAAAAAGGCCGTGTTGTGGGGCACTGCGCTCGACAACTTGGCCAGCTGGCGCATGGTCACGCCCGACGCCGAATGGTTGGATGTGGTGCGCATGGACCACAACTTGGGCAAGATTCACGACGCCGAAGTGGCCACGTTTGAGCTGCGCTACTTCAAGGCCGATGGCAAAACGCCATTGCGCACCGAAACCTTGGCCATCCCTGGCAAAACCTTCCGCAAAGAAGGCTTGGGCAAAGACGTGACCGATAAGTTCCTGAGCGGTTTGCCCGGCGTGCAAAAAGAAGGCTGTGATGGTTTGATCACCAGCGCACGCTGGATCGTGCACCGCATGCCCGTGCACACACGCACCGTGTGTATGGAGTTCTTTGGCAACGCCAAAGACGCCGTGCCCAGCATTGTGGAAATCAAAGACTACATGTTCGCCGAGCAAAAACGCAGCGGCGTGTTGCTGGCGGGCTTAGAGCATTTGGACGACCGCTACTTGCGCGCCGTGGGCTACGCCACCAAGAGCAAACGCGGTGGTTTGCCCAAGATGCTGTTGATTGGCGACATCGCCGGTGACGACGCCGATGAAGTGGCACGCGTGACCTCTGAAGTCTCACGCATGGCCAACACCCGCAGCGGCGAGTGCTTTGTGGCGGTGAGCCCTGAGGCGCGTAAAAAGTTTTGGCTCGACCGCAAGCGCACCGCCGCGATCAGCCGTCACACCAATGCGTTCAAAGTCAACGAAGACGTGGTGATTCCTTTGCCACGCATGGCCGAGTACACCGACGGCATTGAGCGCATCAACATCGAGCTGAGCCTGCGCAACAAGCTAGAGCTGTGCGACGCCTTGGAAGACTTCTTCGCCAAAGGCAACTTGCCTTTGGGCAAGTCGGACGACGCGGCGGATATCCCAACCCCCGAGTTGCTCGAAGACCGTGTGCAACAAGCCCGCTCGCTCATTGGCGAAGTGCGTGGCCTGTGGCAGCAGTGGCTCAATGAGTGCGACGCGTTGTTCCCGCAGCTGCAAGACCACACCTTGCGTGCGAGCTGGAAAACACAAATTCGCGCGCAGCTGCAAAACATCTTCACGGGTGCGCAACTCGCGCCCATCTTGGACGAGTGCAACGCCATTCACAAACGTGTGCTCAAAGGCCGTGTGTGGGTGGCGCTGCACATGCACGCCGGTGACGGCAACGTGCACACCAACATTCCTGTCAACAGCGACAACTACGCCATGCTGCAAACCGCGCACGAAGCGGTGGCGCGCATCATGGTGTTGGCGCGTTCGCTCAATGGTGTGATTTCGGGTGAGCACGGCATTGGCATCACCAAACTCGAATTTTTGAGCGACGACGAGCTCAAGCCCTTTGCAGACTACAAAGCCAAGGTGGACCCTGAGGGGCGTTTCAACAAAGGCAAATTGCTGCGCAACCAAGACGCCGATGCGTCGTTGCGTCATGCCGATTTGAGCCAAGCCTACACCCCCAGCTTTGGCTTGATGGGCCATGAATCGCTCATCATGCAGCAGTCAGACATTGGCGAAATTGCAGCCAGCGTGAAAGACTGTTTGCGTTGCGGCAAGTGCAAGCCTGTGTGCTCGACGCACGTGCCTCGCGCCAATTTGCTGTACAGCCCACGCAACAAAATTTTGGCCACCTCGTTGTTGGTTGAGGCCTTCTTGTACGAAGAGCAAACCCGTCGCGGTGTGTCCATCAAACACTGGGAAGAGTTTGAAGATGTGGCCGACCATTGCACGGTCTGTCACAAGTGCCTCACACCTTGCCCCGTGAAAATTGACTTCGGCGATGTGTCGATGAACATGCGCAACCTCTTGCGCAAGATGGGCCAAAAGAGTTTCCGTCCCGGCAACGCAGCGGCCATGTTCATGCTCAATGC
>JBEEJP010000054.1:0-9677 GCA_041169125.1 Pseudomonadota bacterium | reverse complement strand
CTGCTGCGCCAGCAAGGACCCGCGCAACTGCACAGCCGGAAGTTGCGCAGTTTTGCAGAAGTCGCTTTCCAATAAACCAAAAAGAAACCGCCTCCACAGAGGCGGTTTTCACATGCGAGGGGCGCGGCTTTAAGCGTGTGCCGCATCACCCATCTTCTCACCCAAGCGCACAGCTTGTGCGGCTTGCCAAGCAGGGTTCAGTGCAATGGTGTTCTTGGGCCACAGCAACACCACGGTCGAGCCCAACAAGAAGCGGCCCATTTCGTCGCCTTGCTTGAGGCTCAGATCTTGGTCGTCATACGTCCACTCGCGCACTGTGCCTGGGCGGGGTGGGTTCACCACGCCGTGCCAAGGGGTAGCCATGCTGCCCACGATGGTGGCACCGACCAACACCAACACATATTGCTTTGGCGTTTCGCCGGCATGAACGGGCATGTCAAACACACACACCACGCGTTCGTTGCGCGCAAACAAACCGGGCACACCACGCGCCGTCGCAGGGTTGACCGAGAACAAATCGCCCGGCACATGAATCATGCGGCGCAAGCGGCCGGCACTGGGCATGTGGATGCGGTGGTAGTCCTTGGGGCTTAAGTAAATGGTGGCGAACTCGCCGTCCGTGAACTGCGCGGCCAAGGCAGCATCGCCCCCCACCAAAGCTTGTGTGCTGTAGCTGTGGCCTTTGGCTTGAAACACTTGGTCGCCGTCGATATGCCCAAGTTGGCTGATGGCACCGTCGACCGGGCACACAAATGCGGCATCGGCCAAGGGGCGTGCACCGGGCTTCAAGGCACGGGTGAAGAAGTCGTTGAAACACGCGTACTGCGTGATGTCGGGTTGCGCCGCCTCGTCCATGTTGACGTGGTACTTGCCCACAAACCATTGGATGAGGGCATGCGTCCACTTGCCGCATTTCGCGCGCGCCACAGCGCCCGCCAACTGCGTGAGCAGCTGCTTGGGCATCACATATTGAGAGAGAACAAATAAGGTATCAGACACGTCGTGGCCTTGTCATCAGTTGCAAAGATTTTAGGCGCTTCACCACCCCCTCTCGGGTGACACATCTGGCTGACGCACCCGGCACACACAGGCACAATGTTGGCCATGAGCCCCTCACTTTTTGAATGCAAGCACTTGGTCAAACGCTACGGTGACAACACGGTGGTGAACGATGTGTCGTTCAGCATTGCACCCGGCGAATGCTTGGGCGTCATTGGTCCCAACGGCGCCGGCAAAACCACCACGCTGCGCATATGCCTCGGCCTTGCACAGCCCGATGGCGGCAGCATCCAAGCCTTTGGTTTGTCCATGCCTGACGATGCGCTGGCCATCAAAGCACGCCTAGGGGTGGTGAGCCAATTTGACACACTCGACCCCGACTTCACCTGCGCCGAAAACTTGCTGGTGTTTGGCCGTTATTTCGGCATGAAGAAGGCCGACATCCAAGCAAGCATTCCGCAACTGTTGGAGTTTGCAGCGCTCTCGCACAAAGCCAACGCAAAACCAGGCGAGCTGTCGGGCGGCATGAAGCGACGCTTGAGCTTGGCACGCGCCCTCATCAACAACCCCGATTTGCTGCTGCTCGACGAGCCCACCACGGGCCTCGACCCACAAGCGCGTCACCTCATGTGGGAACGTTTGCAACAACTGCTGCAACAAGGCAAATCCATTTTGCTGACCACCCACTTCATGGACGAAGCCGAGCGTTTGTGCAACCGTTTGTTGGTGCTGGACCACGGCAAAAAAATTGCCGAGGGCACCCCGCGTGATTTGATTGCACAACACCTCGAACCCGATGTGGTGGAGGTATATGGCACCGGTGCGCTCGCCTTGGTCGACAGCCCCATTGCGGCCTTGGCTCAACGTGTGGAGACCAGCGGAGAAACCGTGTTCTTCTACACCCAAGATGCTGCGCCCCTGCTGCAAGGCCTCAGTGCCCACGCAGGTCTGCGCACGCTGCACCGCCCTGCCAACTTGGAAGATTTGTTTTTGAAAATGACCGGACGCCAGATCCGTGAGGAGGGGTGACCATGTTCCGTTTTTGGCCCGTCTTCTTACGCAACCTGTTGGTGTGGCGCAAACTCGCCATCCCCAGCCTTGTGGCCAACATCGCCGAACCTTTGATGTGGCTCGTCGCCTTTGGCTACGGCTTGGGCGCGCTTGTGGGCGATGTCACCTTAGGCGATGACCAAGTGCCCTACATCTTGTTCTTGGCCAGCGGCTCCATTTGCATGAGCGCCATGAATGCCGCCACCTTTGAAGCGCTGTACTCGGCCTTCTCACGCATGCATGTGCAAAAAACGTGGGATGGCATCTTGAACGCCCCCATGCGTTTGGACGATGTGCTCTTGGCCGAAATGCTCTGGGCCGCTTTCAAATCGCTCTTCACCATCACGGCCATCCTTGGTGTCATGTTTGCACTGGGCATCACGCAAAGCTGGAAGCTTTTGGCCGCATGGCCCATCCTCTTGTGTGTGGGCATCACCTTCAGCTGCATCGCGCTCATCTTCAATGCGCTGGCCAAGGGCTACGACTTCTTCACCTACTACTTCACGCTCTTTCTCACCCCCATGATGTTTTTGAGTGGCGTGTTCTTCCCGCGTGACCAGTTGCCGGGCCTCGTGCGCGACATTTCGGCGTGGCTGCCGCTCACCCAAGCCATTGCGTTGGTGCGGCCCTTGTTCATGGACCAATGGCCCACCGATGCGGCGCTGCACCTAGCCGTGCTGGCCGTGTACGCGCTGGTCGCTTGGAAGATTGCGCTGCATCTGACCAAGAAGCGCTTCAAGACCTAAAACACCGCGTGCAACGGCGATCCCGCAAGCCTGCCTCTCACAACGGCACGAGCAACGCAAAGTGCCGAAACAAGCACTCGCAGGTGAATGGGCTTGGGGCGGCTGACGATTTCTGTTACGCCAGCATGAGGAAGTCGCCCCAAGCCCATTCGCCGGAGCGCCTTAGCAAAAGCCAACAGATGTGACAGAAATTGACAAGCGTCAGCCAATTGCAACCCTTCTCCCGCTAACATTGTTTTTTGATTCAACCGACAACAAGGATTTCCCAATGAGCATTCAAACCGTAGGCATCATCGGCGCTGGCACCATGGGCAATGGCATTGCACAAGCATGTGCCGTGTCTGGCGTGAACGTGGTGATGGTCGACATTTCTGACGCCGCTGTCGCCAAAGGCCTCGCCACCGTCGCTGGCAGCTTGGACCGCTTGATCAAGAAAGAAAAAATCACCGAAGCCGACAAAGCCACTGCCTTGTCGCGCATCAAAACCAGCACCAGCTACGACGACCTCAAAGGCGCACAGCTCGTCATCGAAGCCGCCACGGAGAACTACGACCTCAAAGTCAAAATCGTCAAGCAGCTCGACGGCATGCTGGCCCCCGAAGCCATCATCGCGTCGAACACGTCGTCGATCTCCATCACCAAATTGGCCGCCGTCACCACACGTGCCGACCGCTTCATTGGCATGCACTTTTTCAACCCCGTGCCCATGATGGCCTTGGTGGAAATCATTCGCGGCTTGCAAACGTCTGATGCCACACACGCGGCCGTGCACGACCTGTCCACACGTTTGGGCAAGAGCCCCATCACCGTGAAGAACGCGCCCGGCTTTGTGGTTAACCGCATCTTGGTGCCCATGATCAACGAAGCCTTCTTTGTGTTGGCCGAAGGCGTGGCTAGCGCCGAAGACATTGACGCGGGCATGAAGCTTGGTTGCAACCAACCCATCGGCCCCTTGGCCTTGGCCGACATGATTGGCTTGGATGTGTGCGTGGCCGTGATGGACGTGTACCTGCAAGAGTTCGGCGACAGCAAATACCGCGCTTGCCCCTTGCTCAAAGAGATGGTGGCCGCTGGCCAATTGGGGCGCAAAACAGGCAAAGGCGTTTACACCTACTAAGCCACCTCTCTCTCAAATGCCATGCCCTGATAGATACAGCGCATGCATTGAGATGTAAAAAAGCCACCTCCGGAGGTGGCTTTTTTTTTGGGTTCAACCCGTAGATGTCAGCTTAGTCTGCGTAGACGCCAGCGGCCTGAATGATGGGGCCCCATTTGGCGATTTCAGCAGCCACAAACTTTTTGTGCTCGGCAGCGTCTGCACGCTTGTCGGTCACCACCACAGCGCCCAAGGCTTGTTGTTTCTTGATGAACTCTGGGTCTTTCAGTGCGGCTTTCAAAGCCTTGTTGAGCTGAGCGGTCACCTCTGCAGGTGTACCTTTAGGTGCGTACAAACCGTGCCAAATGGTGACTTCAAAACCTTTGAGGCCCGACTCGTCCAAGGTCGGCAAGCCTTTGAGGGCGGGTGTGCTCAAACGCTTGGCGGTGGTCACCGCAAATGCCTTGACGGTCTTGCCTTCAATTTGGCTGGTGGTGTTGGTGGTTTGATCGCACAAGAGATCAATCTGGCCGCCCATCAAATCGTTCATGGCGGGTGCCGTACCTTTGTAAGGCACTGTGGTCATGTCGACCTTCAAAGCGCTTTGGAACATCAAACCGCACAGGTGCGAGGCAGCGCCCAAACCTGCATTGCCCAAATTGATCTTGCCCTTGTTTTGCTCAATCCAAGCCGACAATTCTTTGTAGTTGTTGGCAGGCAATGTGGGACGACCAATCAACGTCATCGGCACATCGTTGACCATGCCCAAGTACTCGAAATCTTCCAAGGTGTTGTAGGGCAGTTTGCGATACAAGGCAGGCGATGTCGCCATGCCAATGTGGTGCAAGAAGATGGTGTGGCCATCTTGGGGGGCTTTCGCAACTTTGTTGGCACCAATCGTGCCGCCGGCACCTGCCACGTTCTCCACCACCACAGCACTTGCGCCCAGGGGCTTGCGCATGGCTTCAGCCAAATCACGCGCCACGCGGTCAGTGGGACCACCTGCTGCGAAGGGCACCACGATGGTGACAGGCTTGTCTTTGATGGGAAAGTCTGCGGCATTCGCGCCGGTCAATGCAGCGACTGCGAGCAAGCTCAATGTGAACAATTTTTTCATGAGGTCTCCTTAATGACTGAACTCGTATTAGATCTCATCAAAAAGTAGATGCGCAAAGGAAACTACGTATTTCCTGTTTTGTCGAAGGAAATTGATCAGTATCAACTTATTGATAAGTCCGCGCATCCTCGATGACCTTGCCATCGTTGGGCAAGCTGCCCACCGCAACAATCGTCACATCGGCTCGCAGCTTGGTGATGTCGCGCACGGCATCGCCAATTTTTTGTGCCAGACCTTCCACCTCCGCGGCCTCGACCTTCAGGCTCATTTGGTCGTTGGCCATTTCACCGGTGACCACCAAACGCGCACGCTTGATTTCGGGGAAACGCTTGACCACCTCAGCCACTTGGCCCGGATGCACAAACATGCCACGCACTTTGGTGGTTTGGTCGGCACGGCCCATCCATCCTTTGATGCGCGTGTTGGTGCGCCCTGTGGGGCACTGACCTGGCAACACGGCAGACAAGTCGCCCGTGCCAAAACGAATGAGCGGGTAATCGGGGTTGAGCGTGGTGATGACCAACTCGCCCACTTCGCCTTCGGGCACAGGGTCGCCTGTGCCGGGGCGCACGATTTCAACAATCACGCCTTCGTCGAGCACCAAGCCTTCGCGGGCTTCGGTTTCATAAGCAATCAAACCGAGGTCGGCCGTGGCGTAACACTGGTAGCCAGCCACGCCACGCTCGGCCAACCAATCGCGCAAGCTGGGAGGAAAGGCCTCACCAGACACCAAGGCTTTGGTGACGCTGGGCAACTTGACGCCCATCTCGGTGGCTTTTTCCACAATGATTTTCAAGAAGCTGGGTGTACCGATATAGCCCGCAGGCTTTAACTCGGCCATCGCACCCACTTGCTGTTCGGTCTGGCCTGTGCCACCGGCAAACACGGTGCAGCCAATGGCATGCGCACCGGTTTCCATCATCGAGCCTGCAGGCGTGAAGTGGTAGCTGAAGCAGTTGTGCGCCAATTCACCCGCACGAAAACCTGCGGCGTAAATGGCTCGGGCCATGCGCCAGTAATCTGGGCGCGCGCCTTCGGGTTCGTAAATGGTGCCGGGGCTCGCAAACACACGAGGCATGGCTTTGCCAAACCCAATGGCGGCAAAACCGCCAAACACATTCGTGGCACGTTGCTCTTGCTGCTGCGCCAACAACTCGTATTTACGAATCACCGGCAGCTTGGACAAAGCTTCACGGGTGGTGATGCTGGCCGCATTCACACCGGCCAAGGACTTGGCAAATGCAGGTGAGTTTTTTTGTGCGTGCGCAACTTGTGCAGGCAGCGCCGCCATGAGTGCTGCTTCGCGCTCAGCGGGGCTACGGGTTTCGAGCGCGTCGTAGTGCTTGGACATGCGAGCTCCCTCTTAAGCCAACCAACGCTTGCGGCGCTTGTAGCTCTTGACGTCTTTGAAGCTCTTGCGCTCGTTACCGCCCACGCCGAGGTAGAACTCTTTCACGTCAGCGTTGTTGGCCAAGTCAGACGCGGCACCGTCCATCACGATACGGCCCGACTCCATGATGTAGCCGTAGTCGGCGTACTTCAACGCCATGTTGGTGTTTTGTTCGGCAATGAGGAAGGTGACTTTTTCTTTTTCGTTCAAGTCTTTGACGATGTTGAACACCTCTTCCACGATTTGTGGTGCCAAGCCCATCGAAGGCTCGTCCAGCAACACCATATTGGGGTTGGCCATCAACGCACGGCCAATCGCACACATCTGCTGCTCACCGCCCGAGGTGTACGCGGCTTGCGAGGTGCGACGTGTTTTCAAACGTGGGAAGTAGTTGTAGACCTTTTCCAAGTTGGCGTCGATCTCGCCCTTGCTGGTGCGGGTGTAGCTGCCAGTGAGCAGGTTTTCTTCGATGGTCAAGTGGGCAAAGCAGTGACGGCCTTCCATGACCTGCACCACACCACGCTTGACCAATTCGGCGGGCGAGAGGTTTTCAATGCGTTCGCCTCGGAACTCGATGCTGCCTTTGGTCACATCACCGCGCTCACCTTTGAGCAAGTTAGAAATAGCGCGCAAGGTCGTTGTTTTGCCTGCACCGTTGCCACCCAGCAAAGACACAATGCTGCCCTCTGGCACGCTGAGCGAAACGCCCTTGAGCACCAAGATGACGTGGTTGTAAATGACTTCAATGCCATTGACGTTGAGAACAATGTTGTTGGCGCTCATAACTTACCTTGCTAAAAAAACGTTGTTGGACTGGACCAAACCTCAAACCCAACTGGGGGTTGTGTCTGAGGTTTGGCGACTCGTGAGAGTCGCCAAATCCATCAGCCCTCAGGGCTGATGTGCGTCAGATCAAGACTGGCAATCTGCAGCAGAACGACGTGTGAGTTTTTTCTCAGCGGCGTACTTGTCTGCGTATTGCTTGACCAATGGCTTGATGATGGATTCATCAGCCTCGATCCAGTCAGACGTGAAAGTCCACTTTTTGCCATCCCATGTATGCACGCGTGCAGAACGTGAGCCTTCGTGGTCCAAGCAAGAGGTACTGATGGGCTTCATGACTGTGCCCAAGCCCAATTTGTCGAGGGCTTTTTGGTCGAGCGCCAAGTTTTCCAAACCCCAACGGATTTGTTCGCCGGTCATGACCTTGCCTTTGCCGAAACGCTCTTGCGCACGACGCACGCCTTCCACCGCCAATGCAGCGCTGACCATGCCACGGTTGTACAAGGTGGTGCCCACTTCTTCAACAGGGCCTGTGCCTTGCTTCTTGCCGTGCACTTGGGTCTTGATGTCAGCAATCACTTTGCCACCCTCACCCGTCACAACCAGGCCGTTGTAACCCTTGGCGGCCTCACCAACGTCTTTGACGTCTGGCTCAGCAGCAGACCACCACACGCCATACATTTTTTCGCGGGGATAGCCAGTGGCCACAGCTTCTTTCAATGCGGCAGAGTTCATCACACCCCAGCCCCACAACAACACGTAGTCAGGACGGGCTTGACGCACTTGCAACCAAGTGGCTTTTTGTTCCACGCCAGGTGCAGTCACGGGCAAGAGTTGGAGGTCAAAGCCTTGCATCTTGGCGCGTTCTTGCAAGAGAGGGATGGGCTCTTTGCCATACGGGCTGTCGTGGTAGACCAGCGCGATTTTCTTGCCCTTGATGTTGCCACCTTCTTTTTTGGTGATGTGCTGCATGATGATGTCAGCACCAGACCAATACGTGCCCATCATTGGGAAGTTCCACTTGAACACTTGACCATCGCTGGACTCTGAACGGCCATAGCCGCCAGTGATGAGTGAGTTTTTGTCTGCGGGTGCTTTTTCAGTCAAAGCGAAGGTGATACCGGTTGACAACGGTTGGAACACCGCGCCTTGTGCCTTACCTTTCAAACGCTCATAGCACTCCACGCCGCGGTCTGTGGCGTAAGCGGTATCGCACTCTTCAAACGTGATTTTCACGCCGTTGATGCCGCCGTCACGGGCATTGACCAGCTTGAGGTAATCGGCATAGCCGTTGGCCCATGGCACACCGTTGGGTGCATAAGCGCCCGTGCGGTAAGGCAGCACAGGAAAGAATTGCTCTTTGGCTTGTGCCTGAGCCGATGTGGTGACCAACGCGCTGGCCATGCCAGTCGCTGCGACGGCCACAGCCATCATGAGGGAACGAATTTTCATTGAAAGTCTCCTTAGAAAAATTATGCGAACACCAAAAAAATCAACTCAGTGAGGGAAAGGCCACAAACGCAACTTTTGCTTGCCCACACTCCACAACTTGGCCAAGCCATGAGGCTCAACGATCAAGAACCAAACAATCAAAGCACCAAAAATCATTTGTTCCGCGTGCGTCAAGGCCGCCGTGCTGACCTCAACGCCAACCATGGCACCCAGCGATGGCAACACCAAATTAATGATGATGGGCAAGACCACGATGAACGCTGCACCAAAGAAGCTGCCCATGATGGAGCCCATGCCACCCAAGATGACCATGAACAACAACTGGAACGAACGGTCCACAGAGAACGCGGCGGGTTCCCAAGAGCCCAAGTAAACGAAAGCCCACAAAGCGCCAGCCACACCGACGATGAATGAGCTCACAGCAAACGCGCTGAGCTTGGCGTACATGGGGCGAATACCGATCACCGCAGCCGCCACGTCCATGTCGCGAATGGCCATCCACTCACGGCCAATGGCACTGCGCACCAAGTTTTTAGCAAGCAAACCAAACACCACCAAAAATACCAAGCAGAAGATGTATTTTTCATAAGGTGTGTTAATGGGCATGCCAAACACTTGCAAGTCAGCCACCGAGGCGGTGCCAGAGGCTGAGTCGTTGGTGAACCACTTGATGCGCAAGAACGCCCAATCGCAGAAGAACTGAGCCGCCAACGTGGCAACCGCCAAGTACAAACCCTTCACGCGCAAGCTGGGAATGCCAAAGAACATGCCCACCAAGGTGGCAAAGAAGCCGCCCATGAGCAAGCACACGATCAAGGGCATGCCTTCAATGCGCACAAAGAAGTTGTACGCGGCATAGGCCCCCACCGCCATGAAGGCACCAGAACCCAAGGAGATCTGACCGCAATAGCCCACCAAGATGTTCACCCCCAAAGCGGCGAGCGACAAGATGAGGAAAGGAATCAAAATCGCGCGCAACATGTATTCGTCAGCGAGCAAAGGCACGCCGATGAATGCGAAGGCGATGAGCAACAAGACGCCGAT
>JBEEJP010000053.1:0-9846 GCA_041169125.1 Pseudomonadota bacterium | reverse complement strand
GACGCTTGGGAAGGCATGCCTTCTTTGGTGCCAGCGAGCAACCGACCAGCCGGCATGATGAACTGATTAAGCTTTTCTGCTTTTCAGCAGAATTGGCTGATTTATCAGTTAATCTAGCAGGCTGTACGGGAAATTTTTCAGGCGCATCCAAGTCTTGGGCTTGGGTGCGCCGACCTGCATGGGGAGAGAGTTAGATGTCAGCAATTATTGGTTTGGTCGTTTTGTTCATTTGCGTGTTCGGCGGTTTCGTGATCGCCGGCGGTAGCTTGGCGCCCATTATCAAAGCCACTCCCTTTGAGATGTTCATTATTGGTGGTGCGGGCGTTGGCGGCATGATCACCGGCAACTCGGGTGCCATTTTCAAGGGCGCTTGGGGCGGTATGGGGCGTGTGATCAAAGGCCCCAAGTACCACAAGGAAGACTACATCGGCATCATCGCCGTCATCTCTAAGTTGATGAAGACCTTGAAGGCTGAGGGTGCTGTGGCGATGGAATCACACGTGGAGAACCCAGAGGCCAGTGCGATTTTTGGTGAATGTCCGAAGATGCTCCATGACCACAGCTTGGTGGGGTTGGTTTGCGACACTATTCGTTTGATGGTGGTGTCATCGGGTACTTTGAGCCCTTATGCCGTGGAAGACGTGATGACGGCTTCTATCAAACACCACCACCACAGTGAAATGCAAAATGCAGATGCGATCGCAACTCTGGCGGGCGCGTTGCCCGCGCTGGGTATTGTGGCGTGTGTGTTGGGTGTGGTGAAGACCATGGGCGCGATTGACCAACCCCCTCCAGTGCTGGGTGCCTTGATTGGTGGTGCGTTGGTGGGTACGTTTTTGGGGGTGTTCTTGGCCTACGGTATTTTTGAACCCTTCGGCAGCCGTTTGAAGCAAATCATTGACGAAGACGGTGAAGCCCTCAAAGTGGCTCAACAGGTCATCATTGGCAATATGCACGGTTACCCTGTTCCTCTGATCATCGAAGCGGCTCGCGTGTGTATCAACCACCATGCCCAACCGACCTTCGGTGAACTCTTTGATGCGTTGAGGAAATAATGGCTGACGAAAAAGACGCGGCCGCCGCGCCGGAAGATGCCGAAAAGGCAGCAGCAGACGCCGCAGCAGCGGCTGCTGCCGCTGCTGAGCCTGAGAAAACAGAAGAAGAAAAAGAGGAAGCACCTGCGCCGGTCATCATCATCAAAAAAATCATTGATGATGGCCACGGCGGTGCCCACGGTGGTGCTTGGAAGATTGCGTTGGCCGACATGATGACGGCGATGATGGCCTTCTTCTTGTTGATGTGGCTGTTGGGCGCATCCAACGAAGACCAACGTAAAAGCATTGCCGATTACTTCAAACCCACCTCTCAAAGCTTGGTGGCCATTGGCCAATTGGCGGGCTCCAACGGTGTGTTGGGTGGTCGCTCCATCATTGACCCCGATGGTTTCCCATTTGCAGCCAAACAAACCGCGTTGTTGGAACGTTTGACACCCCGCTCAGAAGGCGGTCCCAACCCCAGCACCGATCCCGGTCAAGAAAACAACAACCCTTATTCAGATCCCGACAAGCTCACGCCGGAGCAGAAGAAGGAAATTGCCCAAGCCCAAGAAAAGGCGGACTTTGACAAACTCGAAAAAGAGATTGAGCAAAAACTGTCTGAAAACAAAAAGCTGGGCGGTTTGAAAGACCAAGTGTCTGTGACCCGTGACAAGCAAGGCTTGCGCATTGAGATCATTGACAAGGCCGACTTTGCGATGTTCCCCAGTGGTGGCGTTGGCATGCAAGGTAAGGCTGCCAGTTTGATTGCTGAAATTGCAGCTTCGTTGGCTGAAATGCCGAACAAAGTGGCAATTCGAGGTCATACCGACAGCGTGCCTTTTAATAACAAAGAGGGGCGTAACAACTGGTCTTTGTCTGCTGAGCGCGCTGAGGCCACGCGTGCTTTGCTTGAAAAGAGTGGCATCAAAGAAAGCCGGTTTGCACGCATTGAGGGCGTGGCCGATACCGACCCCTTTAACCCCAAAGACCCGCGCGATCCACGCAACCGCCGTATGAGTATCACCGTGCTCTACAACGAGCAAGACTAAACCGGTTCGTGCAACAAAAAAGGCAGCTCTATGAGCTGCCTTTTTTTGCGAATGAGGTTTGAGCGATTTAGGCCGCTGAGCGCAAGTCGTACTTGTTGATTTTTTCAATCAAGGTGGTGCGTTGCAAATTCAGCAGCTTGGCGGTGCGTGACACATTGCCTGAGTTGCGGCTCAGGGCTTGCTCGATGATGCTGCGCTCAATCTGAGCCATGCGCTCTTTGAGTGACAGGCCCTCAGGCGGGAGTTGGGGCATGCCTTGGGCCAGCATGATGAGGCCTTCAATCTCGTTTTCCTCTTCTTCGGGCTGGTCTGCCATTTCTGCCAACACTTCAGGTGGCGGGGTCATTTCCAGTTTGGCCAGCAGCGGTGCCTGCGCCTGCAAGTCGGCCTGCGCAGAGACAAGGCCCTTGGGCAAGAGGGTAGGGGGGATGGCGCGCAAATCCAGCTCTTGGCCTGCATACAGTGTGCTGAAACGGTCCACAAGGTTAGACAGCTCGCGCACATTGCCCGGCCAAGGGTAGTTTTGTAGGGCTGTCAAAAAATCCGCTTTGAATCGAATCGGGGCCTTGCCGAAGTTGGCACATTTTTTAGCGAAAAAAGCCAACAATTCGGGGACGTCTGTGTTGCGCTCGCGCAACGGGGGCGTGACCATCGGCAACACATTGAGCCGGTAGTACAAGTCTTCACGGAACCGACCTGCTGCGATTTCGTTCTCTAAATCACGGTGCGTAGCCGCCACAACGCGCACATCCACCTGCACTTGACGGGTGCTGCCAATGGGGTCGACGGTGCGCTCTTGCAACACGCGCAGCAGCTTGACTTGCATGTCCAAGGACATGTCACCGATTTCATCTAAGAAGATAGTGCCGCCATGGGCCAGCTCAAAACGACCAATGCGATCGGCCACAGCCCCTGTGAATGCGCCTTTGCGGTGGCCAAACAGTTCGCTTTCCAATAAATCTTTTGGAATTGCAGCGCAATTGATTGGCACAAAATTGGCCCCACAACGCTCGGATTGTTCATGCAGCAGCCGAGCCAACAGCTCTTTGCCTGTCCCGCTCTCTCCGGTGATCATCACGGTGGCGTTCGAGTTGGCCATGGTGGCGACCAATTGACGCAATGTGGAGGCCGAGTCGCTTGAGCCAATGAAGTTGGTGGTGGGTTTCATGTCAAAAATTCCTACACCTGATTGTCTGCGACTCTGTTCATTTCACAAGACAGAAAAAGTATTCGTATTTGTATTTGTTAA
Organism: Pseudomonadota bacterium; assembly: GCA_041169125.1. Lineage (GTDB taxonomy): Bacteria > Pseudomonadota > Gammaproteobacteria > Burkholderiales > Burkholderiaceae_C > Limnohabitans. The sequence goes on along the minus strand of JBEEJP010000053.1, from coordinate 6,511 downwards.
AGATGCACGAGTCGGTGCCGAATCAAGGGGGAGACCTCTCAAGGACATTGATATGAACCGCACCACCTTTTGGGCTGCCACAGCCTCTGCCCTCTTGTTGACCGCTTGCGCCAACACGCCGCCACCCATGCCCGCACAAGCCCGCGTGGATGAAAGTGCCACCATGATCACGCCCATGACGCAAAAGCGTGAGACTTTGGTCGCCACGGGCTATGCGGTGATCAGCATTCAAAACCACCGCAACCCTGCACAGCAGCGTTTGTTGGCCATTCGTGCTTCCAAGCTAGACGCTTACCGAGCGTTGACCGAACAGGTCTATGGCCAGCAACTCGATGCCAGCACGACCGTGGCGGACATGACCGTGATGAGCGACACCTTCCGTGCGCGCGTGGAAGGCGTGATTTACGGTGCTGTCTTGGTCAGCATCACACCTGTGGGCGATGACACCTACGAAACCACCCTGTCTTTGGATCGCAACGTGGTAAATGATTTGCGTGCTTTGTACATCGCCAGCTTGAGCGCTCGACGTAACTAAGCCATTAGAAAGAGACGTTGGCTATGTGGATGGTGTGTCGCGCCAAGCTCGTCAGTGCCTTGGTACTGAGCTTGGCAGGTGTCAATTTTTCTGCTGCTGCAGCGGATTTGAGTGCGCAAGAGCGACTCAACGCCATTCGCAGCGCGATGGTGGAAGCCGCCATGAAATCCAACACCCGTGTCAGCGCCACCAGCTGGATGGAGGGCGATGGCAAGCTGCGCGAACTCAATCGCTTTTCGTCCGAAATCAAACTGCGTGATTTGCAGGTCAGCCAATACGTGCGTGATGCGGGCAAGCAGCCCCAAGCAGAGTTGGTGGTGGCTGACAAAGTGCAGGCCGTGCAACCTGGACGCTGCGAAGCCCCCCAAGCCAAAGCCGCCTTGCGCCAGGTGATGACGGTTGGTTTGGACTTGTCTCCAGGCTTGGCGCCGCCACAACGCTACCCTGCGCAACAACTTGGTTTTGCGGCACGCAAACAACTCATGCAAGAAGCGGCTCGTTCAGAGCGTTGGCGCCTGATCACGACACACGCACAAACACGCGCGTATGACCGTGCCCAATACGGTCACGGTGAAGAGCATGTGCAATGGCATGCGCAGTTGACCGTCGCACCCGTCCCATTAGGCGGTGTGTCTGACGACTATTCAGCGTTTGGCTTGACCTTGCACATCAGTGGTCCGGGCCCGCGACAGGGCTGGTTTGTGGCCGAAGAAGTGGTGGTGCCCAGTGTGCCTAGCCAAGCCTACGGCACCCCAAAAATGGATTCGGACACCAACGCCGCCATTGCACGCGCTGTGGTGGCAATGACCGCGCAATTGGACCGCCAATTGGCGTGTGAGCCTCAGGCCTTTGAAGTGCAACAAAGCCATGGGCGTTTGTCACTCAACGCCGGCAGCCAAGCGGGCTTGCGCGTGGGTGACAAACTGATGATTGCAGACCCCACCGTGCTGCCACGTCACACCTTGGAGCCCGGTGCTCTTGACGCTGCGGTCCTGGCCGAAGTTAAATCAGTCACCCCGTACCACGCTGAAATCAAGCAAGTGGCGGGACGTAAACAAAAAATGAATGGGGCTTGGGTAGCTTGGCCCTATACCTATTGATCAGTAGACGGGAGAACCGACCATGAAAACGCCTATGACTTGCTTGCGCGCCTTGTTGTGCTGTGCGCTCATCAGCATGCCGATGTTGGCAGTGGCTGCCAAGCCGGTGGCGCGCGGTACCTATGTGGTGGAATCGGGTGACACGTTGGACAAAGTGATTCGCAAAACCATGCCAGACAGCCCCTTGCGCATTGATATTTTGCGTAACGCGTTTGTTCAATCTAACCCGCAAGCTTTCACCAAAGCACCGCCTCGCGCTTTGCTGGCTGGCGCGGTTTTGAATGTGCCGAACCATGACGACTTGCTGCGCAGTTACATGGTCCCCGGTCACGCTCCTGGCAGCAGCGGCATGCACCGAGGTGGTGGCTATTCCACCGCCGATATGAACATGAACGAGCGTAAAAACTGGGTGCGCTTTCCGTAACGGATCCTCAAAATGGCCATCTTAGGACCTGAGGGCATCAGTGCGATTGCACGCACGGCGCCGATTCATCCTGAGATGCGTGCCGTGTACGTCGAGGCGCCTCTCGCTCGCCAATTGGGTTTGCACGATGGGCAAGTGGTGCATGCGGTTGCCGCGATGCGAAACGACCAGCTCAAACTGGTGCTCAACGAGCACGCCTTCAGTGTGCCCTTGTTTCCCTACATCAAAGAAGGCGACACGGTGCAGTTGCGCGCGCAGCTGCTGCCAACCGGCAAATGGGCCTTACAGCTTTTGCATACGGGGAGTTTTGCTGGCCAAGAGACCCAAGCCACGGGCCTGCCGACGCGATTGAATAACTTGCTGTTTCAACCGCCAGGTTTTGCAAATTTGCTTGCGCTGCTGCGCCCTGGTGTGCTCGAAGGCCTAGTGCCGCCTGTGCAAGACGCGGGCGATCTCAAAAAACGCATTGCCGCGCAACGACTCAACATGAGCAGTTTGCAACCCCAAGCCTTGAAACGCTTTATTTTGGGACACACCAAAACGAGCGAAGCCAGCTTGGCCGAGGGTGAACCTGTGGCGGATAACGCCAAGATGCTGTTGCGATGGCTTCTCGCCGAGCGTGAACGGGTAGAGGATAAAGAGGGTGTGGAAACGCACGATCGTTTGACCCATGCCTTAGACGAGCTGGAAGCGGCCCAAGTTCAATCGGCACAGCCGTTGAACAAGGGAGATTTGAGCTTTGCCTTGGTCATTCCGTTTCGTGACGCCGATCCGGTGGAATTGCATTTCGAACAAAAAGGCAACAGGCCCGGTCAGCCCAAAAATCCCTTGGTGGTCAACATGCACACGCAAAGTCGTGTGCTGGGCGAGGTGTGGCTCAAGACCACCATTTCTGCCAACTCGCAAGTGGATCTGACCATGTGGGCTTTGAAAAAAGATGTGGCAGATCTGGCCAAATTCAATGCCGTCGAGTTGACGGACGAGCTAGAAAGTGCGGGGCTGCGCATGGGAAGTTTTCAGGTGTACAACGCACCCCGTCCAGATGCAGTGGAAGATCACCCACCGCCTGCGCATGGCAGTTTGATTGATACCCAAGCATGACGGATAAACACTATATGCAGGCGGTCGCGCTCGAGTATGGCCGCCATAAAACACCGGTACTCACCGCCAAAGGGGATGATGAGCTCGCACGTCGCATCGTGGCCGAAGCCAAAAAACAAGGCGTGTATGTGGCAGAAGATCCTCGCCTATTGGCCATGCTCAGCCGACTGGATGTGGGGCAAGAAATTCCAGAGGATATGTTCACGGCAGTGGCTGTCATCTTGGCCTGGGTGTACTGGCTCAAGGGCATGCAGCCGGGGGATGAAAAGCCCAGTCAGGCTTCATCGGCGAAGGCCTAAGCCTCAGCGTAGCCACGACCCCCGTGTCGGCCAGCACGCGACACCTTGCCTAAGCGGTCATAAATTTCAACCGAGCTGGTGGGGTCTTGAACTTGCATGCTTTGCAAGGCGCCACGGATGGCGTCAATTTTTCGAACAATCAGCACTTCGTTGCGACGGTGCATGTCACGGCAATGCGCCATGTGTTCTTTGAAACCATCCCACTCTGGGCCCAAGGCGTCAGCCGACTCCGGGCCGTGAATGCCCGCCAGCTGCGCGAGTTGCTGCAACAACTCGTTTTTAGAGGTTTGCGACGCTTCGAATGCGTCAAGATTTTGCGCTTTCAGGTGCTCGAACTCTTGCTCAAGCAGCTCATCCAGCGTTTGCACCAAAACCAAAGCCTGCTCCAGCGAGGAGGCTTGTGTCTCTGTGGCCAATGTCGTCATGTGCTGCAAAGAACGATCAGCTACCGATCATTTTTTCCAAAGCCACAAAGTTTTCAGCAATGCGGCGTGGGTTCACAGGATAGTTACCGTCCTTGATGGCCTGCTTGATCGCTTCGACTTTGGAGCGGTCAAAGTCTGGCTGTGCCATGACTTTTTGGGCAACGTTGCTCAAGCTCACTTTGTCTGCTCCTGCGGAAGATGCTTTCTCCATGGACGGAGCCAAATCTTCTTTGGCTTGCGCGGCAGAAGGGCTTCGTTTCTCGACTTTATCGATGGCGCTGCGAAGGGCAGCGTTCGACTGCGTCATACGACCGTAGTTTGAAATAGCGTCATTCATGATGTTTTCACTTTCTTAGCCCTTTGAGTGGGCCAAACTTTTTCACAACACTTCAATCGACCTCAAATTCTAGAACTTGAGCGTTTTTTTGAAATATTTTTTTAAATACCACTTTTCACTTCACTTTCGCAGCATTCGGTCCAGTAATCACGCCATAGAGTGATCGACCTGACTCCGAGTTTTTCAAGTGAATTTGCTCACCTAAACCACCATCTTGCAAGGCTTGTGCCCGCATGGTGATGGAAAAGCCTTGCCCTTCACCTGCTGTGACCAAAACCTCTTGTCCGCGTTTGACCAACAGAGCGGTCTTCACGTCATACGAACGCAGAGGGGTATTGGGCGTGAGGTCACGTACCAACTCCATATTTTTTAATAAATTAGCATCAGAAATGATCTGATTTTCCATGCCCGCTGCAGGCATTTCTGCGTAACTGAACATGTCAGGCGAAATCACGGTTCCGCGCTTGAGCAACTCTTTGGACACCAAGACTTTGTGAAGAACTTGCCCTGATGTGTGGTCACGTGTGAGGGTTGGGCCTGCTGTCAGATTGACAAACAGTTGCCAAACAGGTTGCGCACAGCGCACGCGCACAGCAGGTTGGTTGGGGAAGGGGTGCTCAAACTGCAGGTTTTGTTGACAGGTTTGAACCGTGATGCGTGGGTCCACAGGTGCCACTTGCACCTGTTTGCCGCGAAAAGAGGGGTGTGTGCTGGCCCATTGTTGGGCTTGCTTTTGCAAGGCATCAAAACCACTGTCGCTGGACGGTAAATCGGCCGCAAACCCAAGATGGGCGTGGCTTAGCAGGCATGCGGCCAGCGCCAAACCCCAGCGCTTGAAGCGTTGGGTGTCGGCATTTTTTAGGCACAGCATTTGCATAGTCATTGGGGTCAGTGTTGATGTTTTGACATTTGTTCAGACACAACCCTTCATGCAAGAACGAAGCCAACTTTTCAAGGACCGCAAAAACGGAGCAGGCCATGCAACTCGACCCGTCCTATAGCCCACAGGTGAACACCACCGACGCCACCGGCATGCCCAAGCTGCCCAGGAGTCAGCTGGCGTACGCCCGTACGGCACCCGCCTTCGCGCGCGCGTTGGCCAGTGCCAATCAGTCGGGCGCCTTGGCGCCAGAGGGCAGCACGGCGCCTTGGAACACATCGGTGCGTTCGGGACAAACGTTGACAGGCATCGTGCGCGAACAAATGGCGTCGCGTGGCGTGACGATTTCGAACAACGAGGCCATGCGCCTAGCGCAAACGTTGGCACGCGCCAACAACATTGCCAATCCCAACATGATTCATCCCGGCCAACAGTTGAATCTGGAGAGCTTGAACTTCTCGTTGCAACAAGCGCAGGCCGTGAACCAAGCCATCGCCGCCAACAAGGCTGCAGCGGCTGCCGCAGCGGCGCCGGCTGTGACGCCCGCCGCGAATGTGAACACCCTCAACACCAGCACGCCCATGGGTGCAACCGCTTTGGCGGGCACCGCGCAAGTGCAGTTGCTCACGCGCTCAGACCGCAGTGGCAATGTGGTGTTGGAAAAAACCATTGACCGTGCCATTGAAAAAGGCTTCATCCCTGCGCAAGACAAACAAGCGGTGATGAACAAAATTGTTCAACTCTCGCAAGAGCACCGTTTTGCACCCGATGACTTCGCTCGCCTCACCTTGATGGAGAGTGACGGCATGAACCCCAAAGCCACCAACAACCGCTGTCACGGCATCATTCAGTTTTGTGATGGCCCGGATCGCGGTGCAGCCAGTGCGGGTTTTGGCGCGAACCCGAAAGCAATCTTGGGGCACAGCGTGTTGCAGCAGCTCGACATGGTGGGCAAGTATTTCGAAGACACAGGGTTGAAGAACTTTGGCCCCGTGGGTTTGGATGATCTCTATTTAACCGTGCTCACACCTGCTGCCCGTAACGAGACACGCCCCAACGCCGCTTTGAATATTCCAGGCCAACAAGCGGCTTACTTGCACGTGAACCGCGACACGCGTGCACCGATCACCCGCAACTCCATTCTGGCGGGCTTGCATCAAAACGCCAACGAGCGATTGGGCAAAGAGGTGTTGGCACAACAGACCACGCGCACCCCCATACAGGCGGCTCGCTTGAGCGCCTATGCCGCACAAGCGGCAGTGACGGAATCCCGCTGATTCCATGTCAGCGGCAAAGGTTTGCCGCTGACACCGTCAAAACCGCCGTGGCACGGCTCTTGCATTAATCGACACGAGGTCTCACAACTTGAGGCCATGTGTCAATAAACAGGAGTCTAGTGATGGACGTTTT
>JBEEJP010000052.1:0-9894 GCA_041169125.1 Pseudomonadota bacterium | reverse complement strand
ACAAAGGCCAATCTCAAGCGATGACCGATTTGGTGGGCGGGCAACTCAGCTACATGTTCAGCCCGCTGCAAAATGCCTTGCCATACATCCAGCAAGGCCGCATCCGAGCCTTGGCCGTGGCCATGCCTACTCGCAGCCCCAAACTGCCCAACACGCCCACCATCAATGAGCTGGGATACAAAGATGTGGACCTTTCAAATTGGTTTGCTGTGTATGCCCCAGCCAACACGCCTGCGCACATCGTGAAACGCTTGAATGCGGCGTTTGTCAAAGTTGGTAACTCGCAGGAGATGAAAGCCAAATTTGATCAGCTGGGGTTTGACTCATTCTTCACAACGCCTGAGCAAGGCCAAGATTTCATGCGCTCTGAGCTTGTGAAATGGGCGCGTGTGGCGGCCTACGCGGGTATCAAAGCGGAATGAACTGTCTTGGCATGTGCGTGACAGCCATGTGTGCAAGTTTTCACAAAAATAGGGGCTTCTCAAGAGAAGGCCCATGACTGAACGCACTCCCCTACCCCTTGACACTGATGTCGTGATTGTTGGCGGTGGCCCCGTCGGCCTCGGACTTGCCATTGAACTCGGCCAGCGTGGTGTTCGCTGCATCTTGGCCGAGCGATACACGCAGCCACAACCGATTCCCAAAGGGCAAAACCTGACCCAACGAACGATGGAACATTTCCATTTTTGGGGCGCAGAGCCACAGCTGAGGGCGGCACGCACCATCCCTCCCGAGTACGGCATAGGTGGCTTAACCGCTTATGGCAGCTTGCTGAGCAACTACCACTATGACTGGCTACAACGTGAACTGGTCAAGCCCTATTACTTCAAAGATAACGAGCGACTGCCGCAATACGAAACAGAGCGCGTCCTTCGAGAACGCGTGTCTGAGATTGCTTGCGTTGAAACTTTGTATGGGTGGGAGTGCCAAAGCATCACCCAAAGCGACACGACGACCCACGTGATGTTGGCCGAACGCTCCGGCCAAGAAGTGAAGCACATTCGCGCCCAGTATGTGGTGGGGTGTGATGGAAGTCGCTCCAAGACACGTGAGCAAGCGGGCATCCATCAGTCTTTGTCAGACCACGACCGACGCATGGTGTTGCTGGTGTTCAAGTCACAAGAACTCCACGCCCTGTTGTCCCGTTTTCCGGGCAAGTCGTTTTACAACGTGCTAGACCCAGCGCTCAACGGCTATTGGAAGTTTTTTGGACGTGTGGACCTCGGCAACACATGGTTCTTTCATGCGCCCGTCCCTCTAGAGACGACTGCGGACAACTTCGATTTCAAACGTTATCTGCACGAGTCTGTCGGGGCAGAGTTTGAAATTGAATTCGAACACATTGGCTTTTGGGATTTACGTTTTGCGTTGGCTGATCAATACCGTTCGGGGTCTGTGTTCATCGCGGGCGATGCCGCACACAGCCACCCCCCGTATGGGGGATATGGTGTCAACTCCGGCTTTGAAGACGCGCGCAACTTAGGCTGGAAGCTCGCTGCTGTTCTGCAAGGATGGGGGCATCCCGCCTTGCTGGATTCCTATGACTTGGAACGTCGCCCAGTGTTTGCCTCAACGATCCAAGACTTCATCGCCAAATCCATTGAAACAGATCGCATGTTTCTGGACACACACGACCCCATTCGCCACAAAGCTGAATTTCAAAAAGCCTGGGACGAACGCTCTCAAGGCGCCATTGGCGAGGTTCACGCCTTCGAACCGCACTACGAAGGATCTCCACTGATATGGCCATCACCTCAACCAGGCGCTGTGTGTAGTGCCAAAGGATCGCATCAGTTCAAAGCCCGCGCGGGCCATCATCTTGCGCCATGCATGCTGACATCTGCCACCCATCTGTTCGAGGAGTTGGGAAGTGCTTACAGCCTACTGTGCGTTGGCACACAAGCCTCTGCGCGAGATCTCTGGCTGCAAGCCGCCGATGCTGCGGGTGTTCCACTCAAATTGATTCATCAAGACGTGGGGGGCGAAGCGGACCGTTACGAAGCCTCATGGGTTTTGGTGCGTCCGGATCAGTTTGTCGCTTGGACCAGCGATGTGCCAGACATCGACATTCATCACATCCATGCCTTGCTTCAACACCTGAAAGGCCAGCCACGTCACAGAGACTGAAGGGTCTCATCACTCGGCCGTGATTTGCTTAGACCGAATCACGCTGCCCCATCTTGGGTAATCTCTCGCCACAATCGCGCCGAGCTCAGCAGTGGTGGAGGCAGCGGCGTCCATGCCTGCTTTGCTCAATACGTCTTTGACTTCACCCTGTTTCAAAATGCTCGATAGCTCCGTGTTCAAACGCGTGACAACATGAGCGGGTGTTTTGCTAGGCACGAAAAAGGCATACCAAAGGTCGACATCTATTCGCTTCACGCCCGCTTCGTCGAATGTCGGCACATCGGGAGCCGCTGGGTGGCGTTTGGGGCTGCCCAAAGCCAAGGCATTCAAGCGCCCGTTTTTCACATAGCTTTGCGCAATGTGCACGGGCAAAAAGCCAACGCCCAATTCCCCACCCAGCAAATCTTGCGTGTAACCCGCGGAGCCTCGGTAAGGCACATGCAGCATGAAGGTGTTGGACTCCAGCTTGAATAGCTCCATCGCCATGTGGTGCGGCGTTCCCACACCAGGCGATCCAAAACTAATCGCTCCGGGTTTGGTATGCGCCTCTTTGATCAAATCAGAGACTGATTTAAAGCCTGTTTTAGGGTTGGCCACCAGCATCAAAGAACCGTAAGCTGCCATGGTGACTGGTGCAAAATCTCTCACAGGGTCGTAGCTGACGTTTTTGTACATCTGTGAAGCCATCAGCATGGTGTTGGCCCCCATCAATACCGTGTGTCCATCTGGCGCGGATTTGGCAACGGCATCTGCACCAATGTTGCCACTGGCGCCAGGCTGGTTTTGCACCACCACAGGCTGCCCCAATCGTTCACTCAATCGTGGGGCCACAACTCGCGCAATGGTGTCCATACCCGTCCCAGCCGTGAAGGGAACAATGATCTTGATGGTTTGTGTTGGATAACTGCTTTGCGCAGCCACGCCGCCACTCAGCAAGAGGGGCAAAGCACAAGTCAAAATTGTCAAAGCTCGACGGTTCATACGTGTCATGCTCAACTCCATCTTGGGTTACACAAAGGCTGATTTGGCTGGTGGAATCTTGAACAAACGCTCAGCGTTGTCTTGGAAAAATGCTTGGCGCACTTGTGGAGCCATATCCAAACGCTCCAAGATTTCCACCTCCTCCAGCACGTACTGATACGGATAATCCATGGCGTACAAAACGCGATCTGGCCCCATGAAATCTTGGGTGAATTTCAGTGCAGCCCCCCACGCCACGCCACTGTTGGTGATGTGAAAGTTTTCGCGTAAGTAGTCACTGGGCTTGCGCTTGAGAGGTTTGATACTCGGGTATCTGTTCGATCGAACCGTGGCTGCATGCATGTAATCGAGTCGATAGGCCCAAAATGGCAACGCCTCCCCCATGTGTCCCAAGATGACTTGCAGTTTGGGGAATCGGTCAAACACCCCCGCCGTGATGAGCCGCAGGGCATGCAAGCCTGTCTCTACGCCAAAACCATAGATCGCACCATCTAAACCCGCTTCAATGAAGTGCTGAATCATTCCAGCAGGCATTGCATTGGGGTGTAAATAGATGGGCGTGTCCATGGCTTCCGCAGCTTCAAAAATTTGCCAGAATTTCTGATCGGACAAATATTCACCATGTGTGTGCGAGTTGATCACGACCGAGTGCATGCCCAATTGATGAACCCCACGCTCAATCTCTTTGGCCGCCGCCGCAGGGTCTTGAGGTGCCACAGCAATCATCCCAACCAGGCGATCTGGGTGGCGTCGCGTAGCCTCAGCCAACATATCGTTGGCAACAGGCGCAAAAGCGACGGCAGTTTCTTTGTCCATGATCTGAACCCCAGGTGCGGTCAGCCCAATCACTTGGACGTCAATCCCCGCCTCATCCATATGCTGAATGCGCAGTGCGTCAAGGTCGGTCAAGCAGCGCATGATGTGTTTGGCCCTGTCACTGGGACTGCTCATGTAAAAACCCATGAGATGCTTAAACCCAATGTCCACATCCTCTTTAGCCAGAATACGTTTGTAAATTTCTAGCATTTCAGGGGGAGAGAACGCCTCCTCCGTGGCAATTCTTCGATACGGGCGAGACGGCAAACTCGACGAAACGGGGCTCATAGACTCTCCATGTTTTTTTACCAACCCAGCGATTGGGTTGGCCTTTTGACGTGACGGATGCTGCCACGGCTTCATGTATCTTGACTGTCACGCTGGCGATACCGACTCGCATGGTGAGCCTTTAATCGACACTCAGTGATACAGCTTAGAGAAGTAGAGTTTCAATCAGCGTGTTGAACGCTAACTTATCGTTGTGTTTGCTATGCTTTTTCATAGCGGCCAGCTCAACATTGAGCACAAACGAAAAAGCCCTCAGGAAGAGGGCTAAGTCGTTGTTTTAGTGGAGGCGCGACCCAGAGTCGAACTGGGCTAAACGGATTTGCAACGTATATGCGTCTAGATTTATCCATATAAATCAATAGCTTACATGATTATTTTTTGACCGTGTAATGAAACGTGTAATTGACACTTAGCTGTTAGAGATGAGGCAACGGTCCCTTAAATACGGCAACTACATGACGCCAAACCGTTTTTTATTTTTTCTGTTAGTCCATCGAGTCACTGCTTCCAGCTCTCACAGGCGTTATCAGCTCTAACAGTTGGATAAAAATCCATTTTTCGTAATTTTTTCACAAGTGCATTCGCTCTTGCATATTCAAGCCCACATCGCAAGCCAGTACTTGATGTGTATGAAGGCAAAACATACCTGCAAGTATCACACCGAGGCGGATTTTTTCCGGTAGCCATGGAAAAGTCCTTTCAAAACTTATTTATGTAGTTCATCCACGCAACTGGGAAAATTGAAAGTCAATATGGCATTAAAAATTCTCGACTGATGTTCTGGCCTATTTCATTGACCCTGTCCAAAAAAAGTGTGAGATAAGCATGAAGTCCGTTGCTAAGAATTTCGTCAATGCATCCGAATTCCAACTCTGCACAAAGTTTTCCTGATCGGCGATAACTTTCAAGTGAGCGGTCATCAGACACCATAGCAATGTTGCTCACAACTTCTTTCATACACGCATGCAAAGAACGCGGCATATCTGCACGCAAAATCAGCAATTGAGCTACACGTTCTGGGTGAATCACGTCGCGGTACACCTTGCGATAAATCTCAAAACCAGACACGCTGCGCAGAATGGCGCTCCAGTGGTAGAAGTCATGTTGCTGCGCTTTCTCGCTGCCATCGGCAAACAAATCGCCATGTACAGCGTGAAACTTCACATCCACCAAACGGGCAGTGTTGTCGGCGCGTTCTAAGAACGTGCCCAAGCGCATGAAATGCAAAGCTTCGTCCATCAGCATGGTGCCCACGGTCACGCCACGTGAGAGGTGCGAGCGAAACTTGACCCATTCAAAAAAATTACCAGGCTCGCTTTCGAGCAACCCACTTCTCAGCAAACGATTCAGCTCTAGCCACGTTTGGTTTTGTGTCTCCCACACTTCGGTGGTGAGGCTACCGCGCACAGCACGCGCATTCTCACGGGCCGCACGCAAGCACGAGATGATGGACGATGGGTTGCTCTCATCTTTCACCATGAACTCCATTACGCGCTGTGGTGAGATGTCGCCATGCCGCACTTGGTACGCGGGTAACAACTCGCTGATGGACAGCAACCCTTCCCAGCCCAGCAAAGCCACTTCGGCGGATTGCGGCAAGAGCGAGGTTTGGTAGTTCACATCCAACAGACGTGCGGTGTTTTCAGCTCGCTCGGTGTAGCGAGACATCCAAAATAAATGGTCAGCAGTACGGCTCAGCATTGTTAAACCTCAAGAATCCATGTGTCTTTGGTGCCGCCGCCTTGGGACGAGTTCACCACCAGAGACCCCTCTTTCAGTGCCACGCGGGTCAAACCGCCGGGCACCATTTGCACGCTCTTGCCACTGAGCACAAAGGGGCGCAAGTCGATGTGCCGCGGCGCAATGCCGCTTTCCACATACGTGGGGCAACTCGACAAACTTAAAGTCGGCTGCGAGATATAGCCTTCGGGTTTGGCCTTGAGCACGGCGCGGAACTCTTCAATCTCCGCCTTGGTCGCCGCAGGCCCCACCAACATGCCATAGCCCCCTGCCCCGTGGACTTCTTTGACCACGAGCTTGTCCAAATTGGCCAGCGTGTAGTCAAGGTCTTCTTTCTTGCGGCACTGAAACGTGGGCACGTTGTTCAGAATAGGTTTCTCACCCAAATAGAACTCAATCATTTGCGGCACATAGGGGTAGATCGACTTGTCGTCGGCAATGCCTGTGCCCACCGCGTTGCAAATGGTCACATGACCTGCGCGGTACACATCCATCAAGCCTGCACAACCCAAGGTGGAGTTGGGGCGGAACACACTGGGGTCCAAAAAGTCGTCGTCTACGCGGCGATAAATCACATCCACACGCTTGGGGCCACGGGTGGTGCGCATGTACACAAAGCTGTCTTTCACAAACAGATCTTGGCCTTCGACCAACTCCACACCCATTTGCTGCGCCAAGAATGCATGCTCAAAGTAGGCACTGTTGTACATGCCCGGCGTGAGCACGACCACGGTGGGGTTGTCGGTGGTGGAGGGACAACTGGCGCGCAAAGTTTCGAGCAACAAGTCGGGGTAATGCGCTACGGGCGCCACACGGTGTTGACTAAACAAATCGGGGAAGAGGCGCATCATCATCTTGCGGTCCTCCAACATGTAGCTCACGCCGCTGGGCACACGCAAGTTGTCTTCGAGCACGTAGTACTCGCCCTCGCCTTTGGCGTTGGGGGCGCGCACGATGTCGATGCCGCTGATGTTCGAGTAGACCTTGTTGGGCAAGTCCACACGCATCATCTCGGGACGGAACTGTGCGTTGTTCAACACTTGCTCTGAGGGGATGATGCCGGCCTTCAAAATGCCTTGCTCGTGGTAGATATCGTCCAGAAACGCGTTGAGCGCATTCACACGTTGGGCCAAGCCCTTTTGCATCTCGGTCCATTCGTGCGCGGGGATGACGCGGGGGATCAAGTCAAACGGAATCAAGCGCTCAGTGCCGGAGCCATCTTCGTCTTTGTCGCCGTACACAGCAAAGGTAATGCCCACACGGCGGAAGATCATCTCGGCTTCATCACGCCGCTCTCGCATGGTCTGTGGGTCTTGGCGTATGAGCCAATCCAAGTAGTTCCGGTAGTGGGGTCGCACCGCGCTGCAGACATAGGACAGCTGGTCATACATTTCATCAAACTTATTCATATCAAGGAACTCCTGCACTTATCAACGCAAATTAAGTGCCAAGTCTCAGAATACCTAGAAGGACGCGTGTTTGCTTTGATCTCGCTCACACTGCACCAATTTGGACGCGTCGCGCGCCATCTCGATGCACTATTGCAAGCGTGTGCACCAGCAATAGGCCACATAACTCTTGGCTCATGTTTTGCTAGAGAGACAGCATGTCTATCCATGCCGCACTCCACCACGTCACCCACTACTGTTACGACCGCTTGGTTGAGTTAGGCCCGCAGGTCATTCGCCTGCGCCCTGCACCGCACTGCCGCAGCAACGTGATTTCATACTCACTCAAAGTCGAACCCACACACTTCATCAACTGGCAGCAAGACCCGTTCTCTAACTACCAAGCACGCTTGGTGTTTCCTGAGAAAACCCGTGAGTTCAAGGTCACGGTGGACTTGGTGGTGGAGATGGCGGTGTACAACCCGTTTGACTTCTTCTTAGAACCGCATGCCGAGAAGTTCCCCTTCGCCTATGGCGTCACCACGGCTCAAGAGCTGGCCCCGTACTTGGTGACCACCCGCTTAACGCCCAACTTCAAACACTATTTCAGAAGCATCGACTTCAAAGCTTTGAAGCGCGAGCCTATTCGCACCATTGACTTTCTGGTGGACATCAACCGCAAGTTGCACGAAGACATTGCGTACACCATCCGCATGGAACCCGGCGTGCAAACGCCCGAAGAAACGCTCACACTCGGCAGCGGCTCGTGTCGGGACAGCGCATGGTTGTTGGTCAACTTACTGCGCCACTGCGGTTTGGCCGCTCGCTTTGCCTCGGGCTATTTGATTCAACTCGCCCCCGATGTGAAGTCGCTGGATGGTCCCAGCGGCACCGAGGTGGACTTCACCGACTTGCATGCATGGTGCGAGGTCTACCTGCCCGGCGCAGGCTGGATTGGGCTTGACCCGACCTCTGGGCTACTCGCTGGCGAAGGCCATATTCCGCTGGCTTGCACACCCCAGCCCTCTAGCGCCGCACCGATTGAAGGCTTGATTGACGAATGCGAAGTGAGCTTTGAGCACGAGATGAAAGTCACCCGCGTGCTCGAATCACCCCGCGTGACCAAGCCCTACAACGACGACCAATGGATGGAGGTGTTGGCACTGGGTGACGAGGTAGACCGCCGCCTGCACAACGGCGATGTGCGCCTGACCATGGGCGGCGAGCCCACCTATGTGGCGGTAAACGATCGCGACGCACCCGAATGGAACACCGACGCCCTTGGCCCCACCAAACGGGGGCTTGCCACCGAACTGGTGCACAAACTGCGTGCGCAGTATGGCGAAGGCGGCTTTTTGCACTTTGGACAAGGCAAGTGGTATCCAGGCGAACAGTTGCCGCGCTGGGCGCTGGGCATTTACTGGCGCACCGATGGTCAGCCCTGCTGGCACAACCCCACTCTGTTCGCGGATGAACGTGACCCTAGCCACTACACCAGCGACGATGCGCAGCGCTTCATTGCCAAACTGGCTGAAAAGCTCCAAGTGGTGGACGACTTCATCACCCCCGGCTTTGAAGACACGTGGTACTACCTGTGGCGCGAACGCCGCTTGCCCGTGAACGTGGACCCGTTTGACGCCAAGCTCGACGATGAGTTGGAGCGCGTGCGCCTGCGCCGCGTGTTCAGCCAAGGACTTGAACACACCGTGGGCTATGTGTTGCCCCTGCAAACCAGCGACCAAGGCGCACGTTGGCGCAGCGGCCCTTGGTTCTTCCGCGACGAACGCATGTACCTCGTCCCCGGCGATTCGCCCATGGGCTATCGCTTGCCGCTCGACTCGTTGCCTTGGGTCAGCGAAGGAGACTATCCCTACACCCATCAGCAAGACCCGTTCGTCGAGCGCAAACCCCTGCCCCACGCAGCCGCACTGCGTGCGCAGTACGCACACCATGCGCGCCACACGCACTACAACACACACCAAGTCGGCGGTGGTTTTGCGGGCGGCGGCACGGTCAGCGTGCAAGGCGGTTGGGAAGACGGCATTCCTGAGGTAGGCCACCCCCTGCCCGACAAACACCAATCGGCCCACTGGATCACCCGCACCGCTTTGTGTGTGGAAGTGCGCGACCCCTCGCGTGCCAATGGCCCCGCAGTGGAGCGTGTGGCCATGGACCATCCGCAAGGCGTGATGTATGTGTTCATGCCCCCACTCAGCCACTTAGAGGACTACCTTGATTTGCTGAGCGCGGTGGAAGCCACCGCTGACGATCTGGGCGTGCGAATCGTGCTCGAAGGCTACCCGCCGCCACGCGATGCCCGACTGAAAGTGCTGCAAGTCACGCCGGACCCTGGTGTGATTGAAGTCAACATCCACCCTGCACACAACTGGCTGGAGCTGGTGGAGCACACCGAGTTTTTGTACAAGGCCGCGTTTGAGTCCCGCCTGTCTGCCGAAAAGTTCATGACCGATGGCCGCCACACCGGCACGGGCGGTGGCAACCACATCGTCATGGGCGGCGCGACGCCTGCGGACAGCCCCTTTTTGCGCAAGCC
>JBEEJP010000051.1:0-9918 GCA_041169125.1 Pseudomonadota bacterium | reverse complement strand
CCGTCATGGGCGTCAAAGTCGCCGTAGTCGTAGCCGAGTTCATTGAGCAGCGCGTGGAGGATGGTGAAGTGGTAAGCCTCTTCGTGCGCGACCAACAACCAATCGCGGTAAAAAGCCTCGGGCATGTTGTTGAAACGCCAAACGGCATCGAGCCCTAAATTGATGGCGTTGAACTCGATGTGGCAGACCGCATGGATGAGTGCTGCCAAACCTTCAGGCGTGAAGGGAGTACGGCTGGGGACGTCTTTGGGGGGCAGCAAGCGCGGGTGCTCAGGGCGCCCCGGTAAGGCGCTGGATGGAACAAGCGCCTGCGAGGGAATCAGCGACAAGCTCGCTTGTTGGGCCCAAATGGTTTGGACCGCCGCCACTTTGTCTCGTGGGCGGCAAATACTCAGGGTATCAAGGGCGTGTTGGCGAAGCGACATCCCTACAATTGTAGGAAAACACATTTGCAAGGAGACTTTCATGGCCGTTTACCAACTCGATGACTTGACCCCACACATCGCGGATTCCGCCTGGGTGGCTGACAACGCACAAGTGGTGGGTGATGTGCACATGGCCGCCGACAGCAGTGTGTGGTTCAGTTCCGTGGTGCGTGGCGATACGGCCACCATTCGCATTGGTGAAGGCACCAACATCCAAGACGGCAGTGTGTTGCACGCCGATGTGGGTATTCCGCTCACCATTGGCAAGCATGTGACCGTCGGGCACATGGTGCAACTGCATGGCTGCACGATTGGTGATGAGTCGCTCATCGGCATTGGTGCTGTGGTGTTGAATGGTGCCAAGATTGGCAAAAACTGTTTGGTGGGTGCGGGTTCACTCGTGACTGAAGGCAAAGACTTTCCAGACGGCTCCATGATTTTGGGTAGCCCCGCCAAAGTGGTACGAGAACTCACGCCTGAACAAATTGAAGGGCTGCGCCGCAGTGCACAGCACTATGTGACCAACAAAAACCGTTTCAAAGCGGGTTTGAAAAAGATTGCTTGATGTCTCAATTGCATAAATTTCTGTTCGATGGTTTGCCCGTGCGCGGCATGTTGGTGCAGCTCACCGATGTGTGGCAAGAGGTGCTCAAGCGCCGTGCGGCCAATGCCGAGACCGGCGCTTATCCCGAAGCCGTGCGCCACCTCTTGGGTGAGATGACAGCAGCGTCTGTGCTGATGCAATCGAACATCAAATTCAATGGCGCGTTGGTGATGCAAATTTTTGGGGATGGCCCTCTGAAACTGGCCGTGGTGGAGGTGCAACCTGACCTCAGCTTGCGTGCCACAGCCAAAGTGGTGGGGGAGTTGGGCGATGCCAGTACCTTGCCTGAGATGGTCAACGTCAACAACGAAGGCAAATGCGCCATCACCCTTGACCCCCTCAACAAAATGCCGGGGCAGCAACCCTACCAAGGTGTGGTGCCTTTGTTTGATGACCAACGCAACAAGCTCGATAAATTCAGCGATGTGTTGCAACACTACATGTTGCAAAGCGAACAGCTCGACACCACCTTGGTGTTGGCGGCCAATGACACCACAGCCGCTGGGTTGCTCATTCAGCGCTTGCCCGTGAAAGGCGAAGCCAATTTGGCCGCTCAAGCCAGCATGGGCGACGAGGACGGCATCGGTTTGAGCGAAGACTACAACCGTATCTCGATCTTGGCCGCCAGCTTGACTCCCGATGAGTTGCTCAACCTCGATGCCGAAACTATTTTGCGTCGTTTGTTTTGGGAAGAGAAGTTGGTGCGTTTCGAACCACTCGCCCCCAGCTTTGCCTGCTCATGCAGCCGTGAGCGTGTGAGCAACATGATTCGCAGCTTGGGCACCGAAGAGGTGGAAAGCATCTTGGCCGAGCGCGGCCATGTGGAAGTGGGCTGTGATTTTTGCGGGCAACAATACCGCTATGACGCTGTCGATGCCGCGCACATTTTTACCAGTGCCCAAGCGCAGCCGCCTGCACCTTCGTCGCTGCACTGAGGGGTTTAGTTTTTGACGAGGCGGGTGAACAAACGGTGTTCACAGTCGCCGTCGCCACAGGTTTCACAAGGGCCGCTCCAGCGCGTGGGCGGTTCGGGGCGCTCCAGCTGCTTGGCCCAATTTTTGACCCAATTGGGCGCTTGGCGACCGATGCAAAACAACGCGTTTTCTAAGCGCTGCTCACCTAACCCGTACACCACTTGGTAAGGTAGCCCTGCCAGACCAAGCATATGGCGTATGCGCTGGTCAACGGGCTCACGCACATGTGGGCCATCGCGTTGCAGGCCATCACTGACCCAAGGGACATCTAAACCGGTCAGCAGCGTCACGTCATACACGGCTTGATGTGCCAAGGCCAAGGCATTCAAGCGGTCGTCATTGAAAAGCATTTGGCTGTACACGGCGGTCATCAGTGGTGTGGTGTCGGCAATCACCACGGCTCCTGCGGGTGCTGTCAGCACCCGTGCGATTTGAGTTTCCACAATGTGTGGTTGTTCGTCTTGACGTGGTGTGCGTTGGTGTGCGTCACACCACTCACGCAAATACTCGTCCACGCGGTGGATAGTCAAGCCCGATTGCTGCAAGTGTGTGTGCAAAGCCTGAGCGAGCTGCGATTTGCCAGTGCTTTCCGCGCCGAGTAGGGCGATTTTCATGTGGCTGGCACCTCAAGGTGTTTGGCCCATGTGCGCCAACCGACAGCACTCAACACGATGAAGACAAGGTAAAGCAAGGTGGTGAGCCACAAGGCTTTCCATGCAAACAGCCCAGCAGCCACGAGGTTGACGAGTATCCAAATCCCCCAGTTTTCAAGGCGCTTGTGGGCCAGCAAATATTGCCCGACCAAACTGAACGCCGTGGGGAAGGCGTCCCACCAAGGCACATCGGTATCGGTGAAGTTCAGCAGCATGCTGCCTGTGGCCAGCCATAGCAAGGTGCCCATCCCCATCATGGTGAAGCGTTGTCGTGTGGGAATGCGTGTGACGGGGAGGGGGGCACCTTCTACCCCACGCAGCCACACGGACCAGCCCCACAGGGCTAAGACAACGAACAGCACTTGAAGCAGCGCATCGCCATACAAGCGTTGACTCCAAAACACAAAGAAATACAACACCGAGCTGATGGCGGCCAACGGCCAGCCCCAATGCAGCTCGACGATGTTGCACACAATCATCGCGAAGGCCAGCAGCACGGCGATGAGTTCAAGCCAAGAAGTGTCAAGGCCCCAGAGGGTGAATGCGGTAGAAAAAAGGAGTTCGGTCACTTCGCGATTTGCACGAAGACTTCGTTCGGTTTGACCATGCCGATTTCAGAGCGGGCGCGCTCTTCGACCATTTCCAGACCGTCTTTGAGGTCGTGGAGCTCAGCGCTGAGGCGATCGTTGGCCAGCTGCGCCGCAGCGTTTTGCTGCTTTTGGTCATTCAGGGTTTGACGTAGGCGCATCACGTCAGGGATGCTGCCGCGACCAAACCACAGCTGGCCCTGCAGCACCAGCAGCAGGGCAATCAGCACGAGGTGGAGTGGTCGCAACATCACGCGTGATTAACGCAAGTTGTAGAAGGCAGAACGGCCTGGGTACACAGCCACATCGCCCAAGTCTTCTTCAATGCGCAAGAGTTGGTTGTATTTGGCCATGCGGTCAGAACGGCTCATCGAACCGGTTTTGATTTGACCCGCATTCAAGCCCACCGCGATGTCGGCAATGGTGCTGTCTTCGGTTTCACCAGAGCGGTGAGAGATGACGGCGGTGTAGCCTGCGCGCTTGGCCATTTCGATGGCTTCAAACGTTTCGGTCAAAGTGCCGATTTGGTTGATCTTGATGAGGATCGAATTGGCGATGCCTTTGTCGATGCCTTCTTTGAAGATCTTGGTGTTGGTGACGAACAAGTCGTCGCCGACGATTTGCACTTTCTTTGCCAAGCGGTCGGTCAACACTTTCCAGCCGTCCCAGTCGCCTTCGGCCATGCCATCTTCGATGCTGATGATGGGGTACTTGTCGCACCAAGTGGCGAGCATGTCGGTCCATTGTTGGGCTGTCAATTGCAAGCCTTCGCCAGACAAGTGGTACTTGCCGTCTTTGTAGAACTCGCTCGCTGCACAGTCCAAACCGATGGCGATTTGTTCACCGGCGGTGTAGCCCGCTGCCGCAATCGCATCCAAGATCATTTGGATGGCTGCTTCGTGGCTGGTGACGTTGGGTGCAAAGCCACCTTCGTCGCCCACAGCAATGCTCATGCCTTTGTCATGGATGATTTTCTTCAAAGCGTGGAACACTTCAGCACCGTAACGAACGGCTTCGCGGAACGAGGGGGCGCCCACGGGGATGATCATGAACTCTTGCAAGTCCAGGTTGTTGTTGGCGTGTGCGCCGCCGTTGATGACGTTCATCATGGGCACAGGCAATTGGTTGCCATTCATGCCGCCGAAGTAACGGTACAAAGGCAAGCCAGATTCTTCAGCCGCAGCGCGAGCGACAGCCATGGACACGGCCAACAAAGCGTTGGCGCCCAAGCGGCTCTTGTTGTCGGTGCCGTCGAGGTCGATCAAGGTCTTGTCGAGGAAGGCTTGCTCAGAAGCGTCCAAGCCCAAAATGGCTTCGGAAATTTCGGTGTTGATGTGCTCCACGGCTTTCAACACGCCTTTGCCGAGGTAACGGCTCTTGTCACCGTCACGCAGCTCAATGGCTTCGCGGCTACCGGTGGAAGCGCCGGACGGCACAGCCGCACGGCCCATGGTGCCGGACTCCAGCAACACATCACATTCCACGGTGGGGTTGCCGCGGCTGTCCAAGATTTCACGGGCAACGATGTCGACGATAGCGCTCATTTGTGGTTTCCTATTGCAAGTTTTAAAAATCGTGTCTGGCGTAAGGGCTTACGCTTCGAAGTTGTTTTCCAAGAAAGGATGCTTTTTGGTCACAGCATCCAGTTCAACCAAAGTTTCTAGCAAGGCCTTCATTTTGTTCAAGGGCACGGCGTTGGGGCCGTCAGACCAAGCCTCAGAAGGACAGGGGTGTGTTTCCATAAACAGGCCTGCTACACCTGCGGCTACGCCCGCACGTGCCAACACGGGCACCATCTCGCGAGCGCCACCGCTGCTGGTGCCTTGGCCGCCTGGTTTTTGCACGGAGTGGGTCACGTCAAACACCACGGGTGCGCCAGATTTGCGCATCTCAGCCAAGCTGACCATATCCGCCACGAGGTTGTTGTAGCCAAAGCTCACGCCACGTTCGCAGGCCAAGAAGTTGTCTTCGGGTAAGCCTGCTTCACGGGCAGCATCGCGGGCTTTGTCGATGACGTTTTTCATGTCCCAAGGGGCCAAGAACTGCCCCTTCTTGATGTTCACCGGCTTGCCCGATTGCGCCACGGCACGGATGAAGTCGGTTTGGCGGCACAAGAAGGCAGGGGTTTGCAACACGTCGACCACACTGGCCACGGTTTTGACTTGCGACTCGTCATGCACATCGGTGAGGATGGGTAGGTGCAATTGGCGACGCACTTCGTCCAAAATTTTCAAACCCGCATCGATGCCTACACCGCGCTTGGTGTTACCCGACGAGCGGTTGGCTTTGTCGAATGAGCCTTTGTAAATCAAAGGAATACCGAGCCCCGAGCAGATCTCTTTGAGCTGCCCCGCCACGTCGATGGACATCTCCAAGCCTTCGATGGAGCAGGTGCCTGCGATCAAAAAGAAACGTTGGTTCAGGCCTACATCGAATCCGCAAAGTTTCATGGCTATTCCGTTTTTTAAAGGGTTAGGCCTTGGCCTTGTGGTCCAGCGCTGCTTTGACGAAAGCGTTGAACAGGGGGTGACCATCCCATGGGGTCGATTTGAACTCGGGGTGGAACTGCACGCCCATGTACCAAGGGTGCACATCTTGCGGCAGTTCGATGATTTCAGTCAATTGTTCGCGTTGGGTGAGCGCTGAAATGACCAAGCCTGCTTTGCGCAGTGCATCGAGGTAGTTCACGTTCGCTTCGTAGCGGTGGCGGTGGCGTTCGGTCACCACATCGCCGTAAATTTTGTGCGCCAACGTGCCAGGGGCCACGTCTGAGCTTTGTGCGCCCAAACGCATGGTGCCGCCCAAGTTGGAGTTGGCGTCACGCACTTGAATCGTGCCGTCTTCGTTTTTCCACTCGTTGATGAGTGCGATCACGGGTTGTTCGCAATCGGCCACAAACTCGGTGGAGTGCGCGTGTGTCAAGCCTGCTTTGTGTCGTGCGTATTCGATGGTGGCCACTTGCATGCCCAAGCAGATGCCAAGGTAGGGCACTTTGTTTTCGCGGGCAAATTGGGCTGAGGCGATCTTTCCTTCCACACCACGAATGCCAAATCCACCGGGCACCAACACCGCATCGAACTTCTTGAGTTGGCTCACATTTTCGGGCGTGATGAACTCAGAGTCGACGTACTCGATCTTGATGCGTGCATGGTTCTTCATGCCAGCATGGCGCAAGGCTTCGTTGAGCGACTTGTAGCTGTCGGACAGGTCGACATACTTGCCCACCATCGCGATGGTGACTTCTTCTTTGGGGTTGGCCACTTCATGGACCAGATCATCCCAGCGTTGCAGGTTGGCAGGTTGAGCGTTGATGCGTAATTTTTCGCATACCAATCGGTCCAGCCCTTGCTCGTGCAACATGCGGGGCACTTTGTAGATGGTGTCCACGTCCCACATGGAGATCACACCCCACTCGGGCACGTTGGAGAAGAGGCTGATCTTTTGGCGCTCGTCTTCTGGAATGGGCCGATCCGCACGGCACAACAAAGCGTCGGCTTGAATACCGATCTCGCGCAGCTTTTGGGCAGTGTGTTGGGTGGGCTTGGTTTTGAGTTCACCAGCCGCCGCGATCCAAGGCACATAGCTCAGGTGCACAAAGGCGGTGTTTTGTGGGCCGAGTTTCAAGCTCATTTGGCGAGCGGCTTCGAGGAAGGGCAAAGACTCGATGTCACCCACGGTGCCACCGATTTCGACAATGGCCACATCGACCGCTTCGGGGGTTTCGTAGGCTGCACCGCGTTTGACGAATTCTTGAATTTCGTTGGTGATGTGCGGGATGACCTGCACCGTCTTGCCCAAGTAGTCGCCACGGCGCTCTTTGTCGAGCACGCTTTGGTAAATCTGGCCAGTGGTGAAGTTGTTGGCCTTTTTCATGCGCGTCGTGATGAAGCGCTCGTAGTGGCCTAAATCGAGGTCGGTTTCTGCGCCGTCTTCGGTGACGAACACCTCGCCATGTTGCAGGGGTGACATGGTGCCTGGGTCTACGTTGATGTAGGGGTCCAGCTTGATGAGGGTGACTTTGAGGCCGCGCGATTCAAGCAAGGCGGCGAGCGAAGCGGCTGCAATTCCCTTGCCTAGGGAAGAGACAACACCGCCGGTGACGAATACAAATTGGGTCATGCCAGATCGGGAGACTGTCTCCCGGTAGGTGGAAATCGAAATTATAGGCGCTCTGCTACATTGCGAGCCATGTCTGATCTGTCAAATAAACACATTGTTTTGGGTTTGAGCGGTGGCATCGCGTGCTACAAGGCGGCGGAGCTGTGCCGGGCCTTGGTCAAAGCAGGCGCCACGGTGCAAGTGGTAATGACTGAGGCTGCGGCCCAGTTCATCACGCCTGTCACGCTACAAGCCTTGTCGAATCGTGCGGTGTATGTGTCGCAATGGGATGCCCGTGAGCCCAACAACATGGCGCACATCAATCTGAGCCGAGAGGCGGATGCGATGGTCGTGGCGCCCGCCAGCGCTGACTTCATGGCCAAACTGCTGCACGGCCGTGCGGATGACTTGCTCAGCCTCATGTGCTTGGCCCGTCCGATCGAGCGTGTGCCTTTGATTTTGGCGCCCGCTATGAACCGCGAAATGTGGCAGCACCCCGCGACCCAGCGCAACATGGCACAACTCACAGCCGATGGTGCACATGTGCTGGACGTGGGGCAGGGCGAACAAGCTTGCGGCGAAACAGGTGACGGTCGCATGCTGGAGCCCGAAGAAATTTTGGAAGATTTGATTGCTTTTTTCCAGCCCAAAGTTTTGCTGGGGCAGCATGTGCTGGTCACAGCAGGCCCTACGTACGAGGCCATAGATCCTGTACGCGGCATCACCAATTTGTCGAGCGGCAAGATGGGCTTTTCCATTGCCCGTGCTGCGCGTGAAGCGGGGGCTCACGTCACGTTGGTTGCTGGCTCTGTGCATTTACCCACGCCGCGTGGTGTTGCGCGTGTGGATGTTCGCTCAGCGCTTGAGATGCAAGCGGCGGTTGCTCAGCATGTGGGTGACGCTTCGGTGTTTGTTGCAACCGCTGCTGTGGCCGACTGGCGTGTGGCAGATGTCTCGGGTGAAAAAATCAAGAAAGACGGATCGGGCCAGTTGCCGCAATTGAGCTTTGTCGAAAATCCAGACATCTTGGCAGGTGTGGCGCATTCGGCTCGCTCGCAAAGCGGTGCCTTGTATTGCGTGGGTTTTGCTGCAGAGAGCCATGATTTACTCAAGAATGCAACCGTCAAACGCGAGCGCAAAGGCGTGCCGCTGCTGGTGGGCAATATCGGCCCGGCAACGTTTGGATTGGACGACAACGCCTTGTTGTTGGTGGACGCACATGGCAGTCAAGCGCTGCCACATGCCAACAAACTGACTTTGGCGCGTCAGCTTGTGGCCGAAATTGCAAGCCGTATGAAAGCGGCTTGAGGTGAGCGCCTCGGTTTAAATTTTTCAATACTCATTTCATCAACGCACTATGAAACTCGACGTCAAAATTCTCGATCCCCGCATGGCCGACCAACTGCCGCAATACGCCACGCCGGGTAGCGCAGGCTTGGACTTGCGCGCTTGTTTGGATGCGCCTATCACGCTGGCGCCTAATGCATGGCAGTTGGTGCCCACGGGCATTGCCATTCATTTGGCTGATCCCGCGTATGCCGCACTCATCTTGCCGCGCTCAGGCTTGGGCCATAAACACGGCATCGTGCTGGGCAATTTGGTCGGCTTGATCGACAGCGATTACCAAGGTCAACTGATGGTCAGCGCTTGGAACCGCAGCGATGTGGCGTTCACGCTGGAGCCCATGGAGCGTTTGGCGCAGCTCGTCATCGTGCCTGTGGTGCAAGCTCAGTTCAATGTGGTGAATGAGTTTGCGGCGTCTACTGAGCGCGGTGAAGGGGGTTATGGTTCGACGGGTAAAAAGTAAGCCCCTCAAGTAAAAAGCAGCCCTAGGGCTGCTTTTTTGATGCGCTGAAAACTATCTCAGTGCAGCAAATTGTTGCCCGGCACTTGGGCTTCGATTTTGAAAAAACCGGTGCCTAAGGTGCCGCGCTCTTGTTCTTCTTGTGTGGCTTCGCGCACAGCTTGCACATCGAGGTGAATGCGAATCGCAATACCGGCCAATGGGTGGTTCCCGTCAAGCACCACGTGCTCTGGGTAAATCTCGGTGACGGTGTACAGCAAATCTTGGGGCGCGTCGGGGTTGCAGCCCGCTGGGAGGGCGTGACCTTCCACGGTGTGGCCTTCTTCCAGTTCTTTCGGAAAGCGTGAGCGAGCCTCTAAAAACACCAAGTTTTCGTCATAGTCGCCAAAGGCTTCTTCGGGTTCGAGTTGCAAGTCGAGGTGGTCGCCCACACTGTGGCCTTGCAGGGCTTCTTCGATTTTGGCCAGCAAATCATCGCCACCCACTAAAAACTCAACAGGGCTGTCCAATTCATCCAGCACCTCGCCCAAGGTGTCTTTCAGGGTCCAAGTTAAGCCGACCACGCAGTGTTGTGTAATTTCCATAGGGCAAAATTGTCGCACGATGCATGTGAACAAACCTCTGACCCTACTCGGTGGCATCAGTCCCGCCGAATTTATGACCACGTATTGGCAGCGTAAGCCCTTGTTGGTGCGCCAAGCCATTCCTGAATTTACAGCCTTGCTCAGCCGCCCTGAGCTGTTTGACTTGGCCGAACACAGCGAGGTCGAGTC
>JBEEJP010000050.1:0-9977 GCA_041169125.1 Pseudomonadota bacterium | reverse complement strand
GTCAGCGGCAAAGGTTTGCCGCTGACACCGTCAAAACCGCCGTGGCACGGCTCTTGCATTAATCGACACGAGGTCTCACAACTTGAGGCCATGTGTCAATAAACAGGAGTCTAGTGATGGACGTTTTTAACTCTGCTTTCGGAATACATGAGCGTGCGCTCGGCGTCAGAAGCCAGCGCATGGAAGTATTGGCGCGCAACATCGCCAACGCCGACACGCCGAACTACAAAGCCCAAGACATTGACTTCAAGGCCATGCTCAAAGAGGCCAAGACTGAGTACTTGACCGCCACCAATGAGAAGCACTATGCCGGCCTGACCGAGGCGCCAGACAACGGCATGCGCTATCGCACACCTTTTAACAGTTCATTTGACGGCAACACCGTTGAGATGAACGTCGAGCAAGCGCAATACGGTAAGGCCGCTGGTGACTACCAAGCGACTTTGCAGTTCTTGCAAAACCGCATTGGCGGCTTGCGTAAAGCCATGCGCGGGGAGTAATAAACCATGCAACTTGATAACGTCTTTGGTATTGCAGGCACGGCGCTCAATGCGCAAGCCATTCGCATGAACACCACCGCCTCTAACTTGGCCAACGCCAACTCAGTCGCGGGCTCTGAAGAAGAAGCCTACCGTGGTCGTCGCCCTTTGTTCAAAGCTTTGATGCAAGAAGAAATGACACACGCGGGCGCGCAGTTCGTCGGTGGCGTCAAGGTCGATCGCATCGTCAACGACCCAGCTCCCATTCGCAAGACCTGGGAACCAGGCAACCCACTTGCCGACAAAGAGGGCTACGTCTTTCACTCGAACGTGAACGAAATGTCCGAGATGGTCGACATGATGGCTGCCTCTCGTTCTTACCAAAACAACGTCGAAGTGGTGAACACCGCACGTCAGCTGATGATGCGCACCCTTGAAATCACCAAGAGCTAATTAGGAGTCTCACATGGCTATCGATACCTCGTCTTCTATTAGCGGCATCATGACCACGGCGCAATACAACGCGCAAAAAGCAGCGACGCCACAAAAAACAAGCATGGGTCAAACAGAATTTTTGACACTGTTCACGACACAGCTCAAAAACCAAGACCCAACCGATCCTGTCAAGAACGAAGCCTTCGTGGCGCAACTTGCACAGTTCTCTCAACTCGAAGCCACCACAGCGATGAAGACCAGCATGGAAGGCATGGTCAGCAGCATGTCCAATGACCGTATGTTGGGTGCAGCATCCTTGATGGGCAAGCAAGTGGCGGTGCCAGATGGCCCTGTTCAAGTCACAGACACCACCGTCTCTCAAGGCACGATCAATGTGCCTGCAGGTGCAGATGGCATTCAGCTGCAAGTCTTCAACGACAAAGGCATCTTGGTGCGCACGCAAATCATGGGCGCACAAGCCCCAGGCGATGTCACCTTGTCTTGGGACGGCATGACCGATGGCGGTCAAGCTGCCGCGAATGGCACTTACCGCTATGTCGCCACGGTCAACAGCAAAGGCGTGATGAGCAAACCTACTGTCAGCACCTATGCCACCGTGACCGGCGTGAGCAGTGCAGGCACCGCAGATGGCGCCATGTTGCTAGAAGTCGCAGGTGGCAAAACCGTCAACCTGTCTGACGTGAAACGCATCGTCAATTAATTTCAGATTCAAAGAATTTCTCTCAGGAGCTAAAGCACCATGTCTTTCTATACCGCACTCACTGGTTTGAACGCTGCTACCGCACAAATGGGCGTCACGTCCAACAACATTGCCAACGTGTCCACCACAGGTTTTAAGCGAAGCCGTACTGACTTTGGTGATATTTTTGCGACCTCGCCCTTGCAAAAAGCCTCGGCCACCATCGGTCAAGGTGTGGCGTTGAAGAAAGTGACGCAAGAATTTGGTCAAGGTAACTTGGTGTTCTCATCCAACACCCTCGACTTGGCGATCAGCGGTGACGGTTTCTTTCCCTTGAAATCGCAAGACGGTTTCCAAGACATCTTCACCCGCAACGGTGTGTTCATGATGAACGACCAATACAACGTGGTGAACTCAGCGGGTCAAAAACTGATGGCGGCGTCCGTTGACTCGTCCGGCAAAGCGAATTTGGATGACATGAACGTGTTGACCATTCCGCAAAAAACCACTGGCATGGCCATGCAAACCAGCAAGGTTCAATTGGGTTTGAACTTTCCGGCCGATGCCAGCGTGATTGACAAGGCGTTCAATCGCAATGACCCAACCACTTACAACAAGAGCACGGCTTTGACGGTGTATGACGCGGGTGGTAACTCATATTTGGCATCTGTCTACTACGTGAAAACGCAAAACGCGAGTCAGGCGACGCCGAACAACAAATGGCAAACCTATGTGTATGTCGGTGACAAATTGGTCAATGCTTCCTTGCAGCAGGCCACCAATTCCACGGGCGACGTCATGTACGTCAACAAATATGGTGAGTTAAAAGCGAAGGCCGATTTCAAGACGCCTTCTGAAATTGCTGAATTGAACAGCAGCTTTTCCAAGAAAACAGTGAAGTTTTCTTTGGATAACTTGACAGATATTCGTACCTCTCAGCCTGCCACAGTGAACGCAGGTTTGGCGACCAGCTTGGGTACGGGTTCGAACGATGGTGTGGACTTTAGCAACTACATCAACATGAACAAAACCGAATTGCTAGGGCTGCAAGGCAGCAGTGGTGTGACATACACCTTGAAAACCCCCGCGTTGAATGACGGTTTTACGGTTACTTTTGGCCCCGCAGGTGCGCGTGTTCCAGTGAGTGTGGATCCTGATGGCGTCAAGGCACCTACTGCTTTGGACATTGCCACCGCTTTGAATAAAAACGCCAGCTTTGCTGCGTCCTATGTGGCGCAAGCGCCAAGCAGCACAGTGATTGCTGGCGTGAAGTTTGCGCCAGGCGCTGCGGCTGTGGGTGACTTCAAAAGCTTTTCAATGACACTGAATGGCAAAACTTTGTCGTTCTCCAACATCGCTCCTTCGACAGCAACAATGACAGATTTGGCTGCAGCATTGCAGACGCGTTTGCGCAACGAGGACAACGGCAACACAGATTTGAGCGTGAAAGTTGTCAACGCAACCTCGGCAACGGAAGCAGGTTTGCAAATTGTGGATGCCGCCGGACGTACGGTGAGTGCTGTGTCTTTGCTCAACCAAGCCGCGACAGCTGTGGGTGGGTCTGCAAGCTATCCCAATCCCACACTGAAAATCACAGCGATTGATCCCAACGTCAGCTCAGTTTCTATTGAAAACGAATTTGTGATCAAGCAAGGCAGTGACAGCATCAGTGCAGCCACGGTGGCAGGTGTGACCACGGTCACCACCAGCGGCGGTTTGGCGTTGACGGCCAACAGCACGCCTTATCCACGCAGCATGGCAAGTTACACCATGGGCACAGGCCCATTCAAAGCCACTTTCCATGGGCAACCGACGGACATCACTGTTGCGGGTGACACAACCGACACCTCGATTGCTGGGTTTGTGGCTAAGCTGAATGCCAACGAAGCGTTTTCTGCGTCTTACACGGCTGTTGCGACGGCCACGACCATGGAAGTGATTGCGAAAGATCCAACCATCTCTTCGCCCACATCGATCACAACAGATTTGCAAATTTCAAATACCGTTTCCAATGCGTTCGTTGCAGTTGCTGCATCGGCCACCAACGCCGCAGCAGCATTTGGCAGCTATCCCAAAGCGGCAGGTGCCCCTGCCAGTTACGCCGGACAGCACAGCATTGACGAGTTGAAAAATCTCTTCACTGTGAACGTGGATGGGTCTTTGGATGGGGTGACTGTTGGATTGGATCGATTGATCGAATCCATGAAGAACCAGCCGGCGGCCAATCAAAAGCTATCTGGGACACAAATTGCGGCTGAATTGACCAATGAAATTCAACGCCTCTATGGTGATGAAAAACCATTCAATTTCTCCACAGTGGGCACCCCCACGTTCTCGTTGCAGTTGACCTTGTCTTCCAACAAGTCAACCTTGGATAAATTGCACATTGACTTGTCAACCAAAGGCGATATGAAGCCTGAGGATTTGGTGCGCGAAGTGCAAAAGCAAATCAATGACAACGCGGCTTACAAAGACAAGATTGCTGTCTCTTATGACACGCAAACGCAAAAACTGGTGTTTGCCCCCACAGGCAGCAACAAGGTCACGGTCACCAGCGATCAGAGCGCGATTGGCTTGACCGATCCCTTGGTGCAAGGTGTGAATGATGACTCTGTGGGCTTGGCCATGTCACCCTCTGTGTCGACTTCGCCTTTCCGTGCATTGAACGACCAGCGCTATGGCATGAAGGTTGAATACGATGCGGTGAAACAATCATTTGTATTCAAGTCAGGGTCAACAGGCGATACATCCAGTATCGTGATTTCAGATATTCGCCCCGGTAGCTTGGCCACGCAAACCGACAAAGGTTTGGGCATGACAGGGGACCCTGCCAGCTATTCTGTGCAGCCCTCCACCGTTGATGCGTTGCGTGGTATTGCGTCCAAGCCTGCGGTGTTGGTGGGCAATGCGCTGGCGATCAACATTGACAACAACTTCTCTGTGGACGCGACCAACAATCAATTCGTGGTGTC
The DNA here is from genome assembly GCA_041169125.1 of Pseudomonadota bacterium. Taxonomy (GTDB): domain Bacteria; phylum Pseudomonadota; class Gammaproteobacteria; order Burkholderiales; family Burkholderiaceae_C; genus Limnohabitans. The sequence goes on along the minus strand of JBEEJP010000050.1, from coordinate 5,391 downwards.
GGTCAACGGCATCACAGGCACCGTGACTGTGCCTCCCAAAGACACCTACACCTTGGGTACGTTCATGGAGGCCTTGCAAAACGGCATCAACAACTTGCAAAGTTCAAACAAGACAGGGTTGACACCCGAGTCGGTGAACGGCGTGAAGGTCAGTTACAACAGCACTAAAAACGCACTCGAATTCACCACAGGTACAGCCTCTACAGACTCGTACATCAAGGTCACTGGCGATGCCAAGTGGGGCTTAGACGGTTTGGATGCGCAGTTCGGTTCAACGACGACTTGGATCAAACCCAAAGCGTTCACCGATGAAAAAGGGGCCACGGTCTACATCGACGGCTTTGGTGCAGAAACCTCAAGCGCAACCGGTTTTGACACCTTGCCTTCTTGGTCTCCTGTCTATTTCGACAAAGGCGAGCTGACATTTGATACGGCGGGTAACTTGGTTTCTCCTAAGCAAGGCGCACAGTTGGACACGGTGTACTTGCCAAACGGTAAAGGCGCTTTGACGATCAACATCGACTACTCCAAATCGACGCAGTTTGCGTCACCGTTCTCTGTGTTGTCACAGTCGCAAGACGGTGCGCCCGAGGGGGACTTGGTGGGCTTGGCGATTAAGGACGATGGTTTGGTGCAAGCCAGCTACTCCAACGGTGCTCAAAAATCATTGGCCAAAGTGGTGTTGGTGAACTTCTCCAACGCCTCGGGTCTGCGCCAAATTGGCGATACCAACTACTACAAGTCTTCTGAATCCGGTACACCCAAGTACGGTGAAGCCGGTTCGGCTGGTTTTGGCACGGTGCGCTCAGGCGCGACCGAACGTGCCAACGTGGACTTGACCCAAGAATTGGTGGACTTGATCACCGAGCAACGTAACTTCCAAGCCAACGCCAAGGCCATGGAAACCAGTACCTCGATGACCAACACCATCATTCAGATTCGTAACTAATTAGTTGCATTAAGAGCCTGATATGGACCGCTTATCTTTTAACGCGATGGCGGCGATCAACGAAGATCGCTTGATTCGACAGCAGCTGTCGAACGACATCGCCAACGTCACCACGGTTGGTTTCAAGCAAACCTTCGAAGCCACCATCCAACCGCATCAAGCGGTGGGTGAGGGCTTTGACTCACGTTTGCAACCCCGTCTGTACACCACAGACCGCGTGCGTCTGGATGCAGGCCCCTTGATGGTCACCGGTCGCGACTTGGACGTTGCACTCAACCACAAAACTGTGATGGGCGTGATGGGCAATGACGGAAAACTGGCATTTACCCGCCGAGGCGACCTGCATGTGAACAACAACGGTGTTTTAGAAACCGGTTCAGGCCACATTGTCCAAGGCCAAGACGGCGGTCCCATCACGATTCCTGTCGGTTCAACCGTCAACATTACCAACTCGGGGCAAATTTTTGCCGCTGACCCGACCCAGCAAGGTGTTCCCCAAGAACAGCTGATTGGCACCCTGATGCTGCGCGACGCCAGTACCACCAACCTCATCAAGCGTGAGGACGGTTTATTTCGCGTTGACGAAAAACCACTTGGCACGGACTTTGCAACAGGTCCAGAGCCAGTTTCTTTGACACCGAAGGCCCTAGAGGGCAGCAGTGTCAATCCAATGGCATCGATGGTGAAGCTGATTGAACAGAGTCGCTCGTTTGAGCATCAGATTCGAATGATCAAAGAAAGCAAATCCAACGATGAGTCGGGCGCCTCCATGATGAAGGTGTCCTGAATTTGACAGCTTAAAGGGGGCGATTAGCCATGGACGCATCATTGTGGGTAGCCAAAACGGGTCTTGACGCGCAGCAAACGCGCATGAACGTCATCTCGAACAACTTGGCCAACGTGAATACGACTGGCTTCAAACGCGACCGCGCCGTTTTTGAAGACTTGCTCTATCAAAACGTCAAACAACCCGGTGGTCAAACCACCAACAACACCTTGTCGCCTACAGGCTTGATGCTGGGTACAGGTGTGAAGATCAATGCCACCGAGAAGCTGCACTTGCAAGGCAACTTGGTCAACACCCAATCGCCACTTGACTTGGCGATCATGGGTAACGGCATGTTCCAAATTCAAATGCCTGACGGGACCACCTCGTACACCCGTGACGGCAACTTCAAAATCAGCAACACAGGTCAAATCGTGACAGCCTCGGGCTTTCCACTGATTCCGGCCATCACCATTCCAGGCAACACCGCTGCAGTGACGTTTGGTCAAGACGGCACCGTGTCTGCCGAGCTCGACGCTGGCGGTGGTTCACAAAACATTGGTCAAATTCAAATTGCCCGATTCGTCAATCCAAGTGGCTTGAAGCCCATTGGCAACAACCTGTACGAAGCCTCACAAGCCAGCGGCGTGGCACAAATTCTCACCCCGGGTCTGAACGGCGCAGGGGCGTTGAAGCAGGGCTCGCTCGAAGCGTCCAACGTGAACGTGGTCGAAGAGATGGTCAACATGATCGAGACCCAGCGTGCTTATGAAATCAACTCCAAGGCCATCTCTGCGGTCGACGGCATGTTGAAGTTCTTGAACCAAAACATCTGAAGGAGCGCCATCATGATCGTCCTTCGCTTGCTTGCTTTGGCTGGCATTATTTATTTGTTGCAAGGCTGCGCCACCGAGCCGGTCGACATGGTGTTGCGACCCTCGCCCGAGTTTCAACCGGTGTATCCGCTTGCCGCCGACCGGCAAAAAGTTGCCACTGGCGGCATCTACAGCAATCGCCAAAGCGATGCTTGGTTTGGCCGTGGTCGCAATTACCAAGTGGGCGACATCATCACGGTGTTGTTGAATGAATCCACACAAGCCGCACGCACTCAAAACACCGACGTGAGCCGTGAGTCGAAAAACTCATTGCCATCGGGCTTCAATACCAAGATCGGCAGCATGTCGCCTTTCTTGAATGGCATTGATGTCAACAACAACAACAACAGCAGCAAAGGGGCGGGCAAGGCTGACCAACAAGCCTCGCTCTCTGGCTCTGTGGCGGTGACTGTGGTCGAAATTTTGGCCAATGGCAATTTGATGATTCGCGGTGAGAAAAAACTGGGCTTGTCTGAAGGCACGGAAGTGATTCAAGTCTCTGGCGTGATTCGCCCAGAAGACGTGGGCCCTAACAGCACCGTGCAATCACGTCGTTTGGCCAATGCCCAAATTGCTTACCGTGGTTCGGGTGATTTGGCCAACGCCACCAAGGCCGGCTGGGGAACCAGCCTCATGCACAAATACTGGCCGTTCTAACCATGACAAACTTTTCCTCCATCCTTCGTGTGAGCTTGGCTGCGCTTTGCCTCTTGGCAACGGGTGCAGCACAGGCTGATCGTGTCAAAGATTTGGCCACGCTTGCGGCACAACGCCCCAACCAATTGATTGGTTACGGCTTGGTCGTGGGTTTGCAAGGCACGGGCGATGATGCCTCGGTGCCCTTCACCACGCAAAGTATGAAAGCCATGCTGTCGCAAATGGGTGTGCGCATTGACGGTCCGTTGACCGACTTTGAAACCGCCGCCACAGCCGCACGTGTGGACATCAAAAACACCGCTGCCGTTTTGGTCACGGCTGATCTGCCTGGCTTTGCCAAGCCCGGTCAACGCATTGACATCAATGTGTCGGCAATTGGTAAAGCTTCTAACTTGCGTGGCGGTAGCCTCATCATGACTGCCATGCGTGGGGTGGACGGTGAAATTTACGCCTTGGCGCAAGGTGCCTTGACCGCGACGGGCATTGATGCCAGCGCTGCGGGTTCCAAAGTTCAAATTGGGGTGCCCACCTCGGCGCGCATCCCAGGTGGTGCGATTGTGGAACGCGTGGTCGATACGCCTTTTGAAACCTCAGAAAACGTGATCTACAACATCCGTGAGAACGATTTTTCTACCACCACCGCCATCGTCAACGCGATCAATAAAAAATTTGGCGGTGATGTGGCACAAGCCATTGACGGTACCTCGGTATCGGTACGAGCCCCGCAAAACTTGAATCAACGTGTGGCATTCATGAGCATGGTGGAAGGCTTGGAAGTCACACCGGGTGAACCTCCTGCACGCGTGGTCATCAACTCGCGCACGGGCACCGTGGTCATCAACCGTTCGGTGCGCGTCACCGCGGCGGCGGTGTCGCACGGCACGATTTCGGTGGCCATCACCGCGACCAACGAAGTGTCTCAACCCAATGCGCTGGCAGGTGGACAAACCACCGACGTGCAAAACGCCGACATCAAAGTGGCTGAGCCGAACAAGCCCATGTTCTTGTTCCAGCCCGGTGTCGAGCTGCGTCAAATTGTGGATGCGGTCAACCAAGTGGGCGCAACGCCCTCGGCTTTGATCGCAATTCTTGAAGCCTTGAAGAGCTCTGGCAGCTTGCGCGCCGAGTTGGTCATCATCTAAGCGAGCACGACCATGAATAGCCCTGTCGATACCTCTACCGCGAAGTCCTACATGGACTTCTCGGCGCTGGGCGAATTGCGTGGCAAAGCTCAGCAAAACCAAGACAAAGCGCTGAAAGAATCGGCGCAACAGTTTGAAGGCTTGTTCATCCAAATGATGATGAAGTCCATGCGTGAGGCCAATGCGCCCATGAAGGACGAGGAGAACCAGTCGCACGCCATGGAAACCTTTGAAGGCATGTTTGACAAAGAGATTTCTTTGCAAATGGCCAAGCGTGGTGCGATGGGCGTTGGTGCGTACATGGAACGTGCGGTGCGACAACAAGGATTGCCTCAAACCAGCACGCAAGCGCTGCTTCAAGCGCGCGGCCAAGCCATGCCTTTGAACCCCAAACAAGAACCCATGCCATTGCCCACAGCCGCCGATATGGCGCGTGGCATCCCTATGGAAAAACCCGCACCGCTCAAGAGCTTGCAAGAGTTCAAGGCACCTTTCTCTGGAGGTGTTAAATGAGTGACATGCTCGGCATCAGCAGTGGTGCAATTGGCGCTTACCAACGTGCATTGAGCACGGTGAGTAACAACATCGCCAACGTCAACACCGAAGGCTATTCACGCCAAGACGTGGTGTTGGCCGATTCGGCGCCTAAAAAATTAGCCAGCATGTACGTTGGTACTGGTGTGATGTTGCAAACCATCAAGCGCCAATACGATGCATTTGCTGAATCCAACTTGCGCAGCAGCACCAGTGATTTGTCCAGTCAAAAACCCATGGTGGATTACGCCAAGCGCGTGATGGACATTATGGGTGACAAGAGCATTGGTTTGAGTTCAGCCTTAGATACGTTCTTTGCTGCGGCGGGTTCGCTTTCGGCTGATCCTGCCTCGAGCGTATTGCGTACCAGTTTCATGCGCAGCGCCGATGGCGTGGCCTCACGATTTGGTGAGTTGTCGTCGCAGATGGATTTGATTTCGACAGAAACTCGCCAAGGTTTGGAAAGCG
>JBEEJP010000049.1:0-9983 GCA_041169125.1 Pseudomonadota bacterium | reverse complement strand
GGGCCACGGCAGGCTTGATGGCAGGTTCAATCGCCACCACGGGCAAGTGTGTTTGTTCGCGCAAGGTTTTGGCGGCCACCACGGTGGCTGTGTTGCAGGCAATGGTGATGCCTTTCACGCCCTGTTCAGCCAACCAGCGCCCGACCGTCAACGTGCGCTGGGTGATGTGCGCCTGTGATTGGTCGCCATAGGGCGCGTGTCCAGAGTCCGCGACGTAAACCAAATGCTCATGCGGCAATGCTGCATGAATGGCGCGCAAGACAGACAGCCCGCCCACACCCGAATCAAACACGCCAATGGCGCCTAGAAATGGGCTGTTTGGTGTTGCTGAGGCAATGGGCTGGGACATGGTCCGATGGTGCAGATGTGGAGTTGGCGTGAATCAACAATCTGCACATTCTCGCCCACTGGCCGCGCACTTGCTTCACCTCCCTTCCTTGGGCCTGAATTTGAATGAAAAAATTCTTGTAACTGCATTGTGAATTTAATGAAACTAAGTTACATTCACAGGCATGTTGGAACGTATCAAATCAAGCCTCACGTCCTTAGCCCCTGCCGAACAGCGCGTGGGCAAGTTGCTTCTCACGGACCCGCGCACCTTCTCGACCCTACCCGTCACCGAATTGGCTGAACGCGCGGGGGTCAGCAAGCCCACCGTGGTGCGCTTTTGTCGCAGCATGGGTTATGAAGGCCTGAGCGATTTCAAGCTCAAGCTTGCGGGCAGCCTGAGTGAAGGCGTTCCCTTCATCCACCGCAATGTGGGCGCACAAGACAGCAGCAACGATGTGTTGGTCAAAGTCATTGACAACACCGTCACCGCATTTTTGAAATACCGTAACGACGCCTCAGCTGCAGCCATCGACAAAGCCGCAGAAGCCATTGCCCTTACCCACAAAAAAGGCAAACGCCTTGAGTTTTTTGGGGTGGGCAACTCGGGCATCGTGGCGCAAGACGCGCAGCATAAATTTTTCCGCTTGGGTTTTCACACCATCTCGCACAGCGATGGCCATTTGCAAATCATGAGTGCCTCTTTGCTGGGCCCGGGTGACTGTTTGGTGGTGTTCTCCAACTCGGGGCGCACACGTGACTTGCTTGACTCGTGTGAGATTGCCAAAAAGAACGGTGCCACCACGGTGGTCGTCACGGCATCGGGCTCACCGCTGGCGAGCGTCGGAAAAATTCACCTCGCGGCGGACCACCCTGAGAGCTATGAAAAATTCAGCCCCATGGTCTCGCGCTTGCTGCACCTGATGATCGTCGACGTGTTGGCTACCACCGTGGCCCTGCGCATTGGCAGCACGCAGTTGCAGCCCATGCTGCGCCACATGAAACAAAACCTTCTCAACAAACGTTACTCATGACACACACCACGCCTCCAGCCGGCACGCTGGACATTGTGATTTTTGGCGGTGCGGGCGATTTGTCGTTTCGCAAACTCTTGCCCGCGCTCTACATGGCGCATCTGCACGACAAGCTCGATCCATCAACTCGCATCATTGCAGTGGGGCGCCAAGAGTGGACGCAGCAAGCGTATTTGGATTTCATCGACCAAAACTCACCCGCGTTCATTGAAAAAGAAGCCTTCAGTCCTGAAGATTGGCAACGCTTTTTGAACCGCCTCGCTTATGTGAGCATGGACATCACCAACGCCCGTGACTTTGCCAAACTCAAAGCCCTGTGCGATCAACCTGCGCTGCGCGTGTACTACCTAGCCACGGCCCCAAGTTTGTTCACACAAATTTGCGCCCACCTCTCGGGGGCAGGTTTGGTCGATGCCCAATCCCGTGTGGTGCTTGAAAAACCCTTGGGCACCGACCTGGCCTCGGCACGCGACATCAACACCCAAGTGGCGCGTCACTTTGACGAGCAACAGATTTACCGCATTGACCACTACCTGGGCAAAGAGACCGTGCAAAACCTGATGGTGCTGCGCTTTGGCAATGCCATCTTCGAGCCCTTGTGGCGTGCGCCATACATCAAGAGCGTGCAAATCACGGTGGCCGAAAGCGTGGGCGTGGGCAGCCGTGCCGGTTTTTATGACGGCGCCGGCGCCATGCGCGACATGGTTCAAAACCACTTGCTACAACTCTTGTGCATCGTGGCCATGGAACCCCCTATTTCCTTGGATGCAGACGATGTGCGTGACGAAAAGCTCAAAGTCTTGCGCTCGCTGCGCAAGATGGATTTGGCCGACATCAAACGCGACACCGTACGCGGCCAATACACCGCAGGTGCGTCAGAAGGTGCGGCAGTCAAAGGCTATTTGGAAGAAGACAACGTCCCCGCCAACAGCCGCACCGAAACCTTTGTGGCCTTGCGGGCACACATCAACAACGCACGCTGGGCCAATGTGCCTTTCTTCTTGCGCACCGGCAAACGCATGCAGCGCCGTGAGTCTCAAATCATTGTCGAGTTCGCCGACCAGCCGTTTTCCATTTTTGGCGCCACCGCACAGCAAGAACCCAACCGCCTCATCATCACCCTGCAACCCGAAGAGTCCATCCAACTGGAGATGATGGTCAAAGAGCCTGGCACTGGCATGAACTTGCATCCTGTGAAGTTAGGCCTGGACTTGCAACAGTCCTCTGACAAACGCCGCGCCGAAGCGTACGAGCGTTTGTTGATGGACGTCATCAAAGGCCGCCTCACCCACTTCATGCGCCGCGATGAATTGGAAGCGGCGTGGATGTGGGTCGAACCCATCATCAACGGTTGGACCGAGTTGGATGACAAACCACGCGCCTATTCGGCGGGTAGCTGGGGGCCTGCGGCATCGTCTGCCTTGATGGCACGTGAAGAACTGTCGTGGTTTGAGGAAGCGTGATGCCCCACCTCTGGCAGCCTGAATCACGGGGCCTGTTGACGGTTCATCACGTCAGCCCCACGGATCTCTATGTGCACTTGGCGCAGGACATCGCACAACGTTTGGCAGCAGCCATTCAAGCGCGTGGTTTTGCCGTGCTCAGTGTGTCGGGCGGCAAATCGCCTGTGGCTTTGTTTGAAGCCCTGCGTGTGATGGACATCGACTGGTCATGCGTGCGCGTGACCTTGGTGGATGAACGCTGCGTCCCCCGCAGCCACCCCGACAGCAATGCGCGCTTGGTGCAAACCCATTTGCTGCAAGGCCTCGCTGCCAAAGCGCAACTGGTGTTCATGGTGTCACATGCAACCGGCCCTTTGGAGACGCCAGCAGCATTGGCGGATCAAGCCAATGCCGCGTTGAGCGCAGCAGGCACCGCCGATGTGTTGGTGTTGGGCATGGGCGCAGATGGGCACACCGCCTCGTTGTTTCCAGATGCCCCCAACCTGTCGGAAGCGCTCGACATGCGTAACACGCACGCGTGTGTGGCCATTGAGTTGGCCCATCCCCCTGCCAACGCGCCCTACGCCCGCATCAGCCAAACCTTGCCCCAGCTGCTGTCGGCACGCCACATCGTGTTGCCACTGACAGGTGCAGACAAGCTTCACACCTTGCAACAAGCGTGGCCACACGCAACACCCCAATGGCCGATTTCTTTTGTGCTGAACCAAACCCAAACGCCGGTGGCGCTTTGGCTGGCCAGCTCACACCTCTTTGTTGAGACCTCACCCACATGACCACATCCACCCACGCCAAGCCTTTGCACCCCACGCTTGCCGCCGTCACCGCGCGCATTGAGCAGCGCAGTGCCCCAACACGACAAGCCTATTTGAACGTCTTGGCCCAAGCCAAAAAGCCCGGACCCTACCGCGGTGGCATGGGGTGCGCCAACGCAGCCCACGCCTATGCAGCCATGCCTGCCAACGACAAGTTGGTGTTGCGCCAAGAGCGTCAGCCCAACGTGGGCATCATCACCGCCTACAACGACATGCTCTCGGCCCATCAGCCCTATGAGCATTACCCCGAAAAAATTCGTGCAGCAGCACGTGCGGCAGGCGCCACAGCGCAAGTGGCAGGCGGTGTACCTGCCATGTGCGACGGGGTGACACAAGGCGAAGACGGCATGGAGCTGTCCTTGTTTTCGCGCGATGTGATTGCTTTGGCCACGGCCGTGGGCTTATCGCACAACGTGTTTGATGCCGCACTGTTCTTAGGCGTGTGCGACAAGATCGTGCCCGGCCTCTTCATCGGTGCCTTGCAGTTTGGCCATTTGCCAGCGGTGTTTGTGCCAGCAGGCCCCATGACCTCTGGCTTGTCGAATGACGACAAAGCCAAAGTGCGACAGCAATACGCACAAGGCTTGGTTAGCCGCGAGGTGTTGCTCGAAGCCGAACAAGCGGCCTACCACGGTGCGGGTACCTGCACGTTCTACGGCACCGCCAACTCCAACCAAATGCTCATGGAAATCATGGGCTTGCATTTACCCGGTTCGTCGTTTGTCAACCCCGGCACGCCCTTGCGCGAAGCCCTCACGGTGGAAGCAGTGAAACGTGCGGTGGCTTTGTCGCAAAACCAAGAAGCCGGTGTGGGCTATCACATCAACGCCAAGGTCATCGTCAACGGCATTGTGGGGTTGCTGGCGACGGGCGGCTCCACCAACCACACCCTGCACATCGTGGCCATGGCACGCGCAGCGGGCCTCATCGTCAATTGGGATGACTTTGCCGAACTCTCCGCCTGTGTGCCTTTGCTCGCCCGTGTGTACCCCAACGGCAGCGCCGATGTGAACCACTTTCAAGCCGCAGGCGGCATGGGGTACCTCATCGCCCAGTTGCTCAGCGCGGGTTTACTGCACGACGATGTGCACACCATCATGGGCCAAGGCCTGCACCGCTACACCGTCGAGCCGTGGCTCAACCCGGCTCTGAACGGTCAACTCGATTGGCGCGATGTCCCCACACACTCGGCCGACGAGGCTGTGTTGCGCCCCGTCACGCAGCCCTTCAGTGCCGACGGCGGTTTGCGTTTGTTGCAAGGCAACTTGGGCCGCGCCGTGGTCAAGGTGTCGGCTGTCAAACCCGAGCACCGCCAAGTGCGCGCACCGGCCATTGTGCTGACCGATCAAAAGCAACTCAACCAGTTGTTCAAAGAAGGCCAGCTCGAACGCGACTTTGTGGCCGTGGTGCGCAACCAAGGCCCCCAAGCCAATGGCATGCCCGAGCTGCACCGCCTCACGCCTGTGCTGGGCGTGTTGCAAGACAAAGGCTTCAAAGTCGCCTTGGTCACCGATGGTCGTATGTCGGGTGCCTCAGGCAAAGTGCCTGCGGCCATTCACTTGAGCCCCGAATCGGTCAACGGTGGCTTGATTGGCAAGGTACAAAGCGGCGACATGATCACCCTCGACTGCAACACCCAAACCTTGCAGCTGGAGGTGAGCGAGAGCGAACTCGCCACACGCACAGCCCCCACGCCCGATTTATCGGGCAACCAACACGGCACGGGCCGCGACATCTTTGCACTGTTCCGTGCCAATGCCGCACTGGCCGAAGAAGGCGCTTCGCCTTTGTTCTCTCACCCCTAAAGAACACGCGATATGACACAACTCAACCCTGCTTTCACCCGTCCCGCGTTCACCTCACGTGTGGTGCCTGTCATCGTCATCACCCATCCTGACCAAGCGGTGCCCATGGCCAACGCGTTGTATGAAGGTGGCATTGATGTGATGGAAATCACCTTGCGCCACGCCGCGGGTTTACCGGCGATCGAACAAGTCGCCAAACACGTGCCACACATGCACGTGGGCGCTGGCACCGTGACCCGCGCCGAAGAAATGGCACGTGTGCAAGCAGCAGGTGCGAGCTTTGCACTCTCCCCCGGCATGACCGAGGCGTTGGTGCAAGCCGCTGTGGCGTGCCAGCTGCCCTTCATGCCCGGCGTGATGACCCCTGGCGAAGTGATGGCCGCACGTGACCACGGTTTTGGCTTGGTCAAGCTCTTCCCCGCAGCGCAAGCCGGTGGCTTGGCCATGCTCAAAGCTTTGGGTGGACCATTGGGCGACATGCGCTTTTGCCCCACAGGCGGCGTGTCACTCGCGAACATGGGTGAGTTTTTGAAGCTTCCCAACGTGGCGATGGTGGGCGGTTCATGGCTCACACCCGTGGACGTGGTCGAGCGTGGCGACTGGGCCGAGATCACGCGTCTTGCCCGCGAAGCCACTGACGCCGCCAGATTAAGTTAATTCAACCGTCCCATCAAAAGTTTCATTCGTTGGCGTCGAGAAACTCCATAAACTTGACGAAAATTCAAACATGACCGCATTCGTCCCCCCACACCAACGCCAAGCGTGGCAAGCCCTACAAGCCTTGGCCCAAGGCCCGCAACCGCATCTGCGTGAGTTGCTCAAAAGCTCCGAGCGCAACGCCGCCTTGCACGCCAGCGGCGCAGGCATCAGCATCGACTACCAGCGTCAGCGTGTCACACCCGAGGTGATGCAACAGCTCTTGGCATTGGCCGATGAGTCGCAAGTCATGCCACAAGCGCAAGCCATGTTCAAAGGCGAGCCCATCAACGCCACCGAACAACGTGCGGTGTTGCATGTTGCCTTGCGCGGCAGCCATGTGCCCAACCCACCTTGGGGCCATGAAATTTCCAAGCAAGTCGCCAGCGAGTTGCACCGTGTGTGTACCTTTGCCGAAAAGGTGCGCGAAGGCCAAATGAAAGGCTTTGGCGGTGAGTCCATCACCGATGTGGTCAACCTCGGCATTGGCGGCTCAGACCTTGGCCCCCGCATGACCACCGAAGCCCTGAGCCATTTGACGCGCGACAGCTTCAAAAACAAAGTGCGTGTGCACTATGTCTCCAACGTGGACGCGTGGAGCCTGTACACCACACTGGCCCACCTCAACCCTGCACGTACCGCGTTTGTGGTGCAAAGCAAAACCTTCACCACCCAAGAAACCATGACCTTGGCCGCTTCGGCCAAGCGTTGGTTGAGCGATGGTGGCTGCCCTGCAGACCAACTGGGCAAACACCTCATTGCCGTCACAGCCAACCCGCACATCTCTGCCGCACAAGGCTTTAGCGCCGAACACACCTTTGGCTTTTGGGATTGGGTCGGGGGCCGCTACTCGGTGTGGTCGGCCATTGGTTTGCCTTTGGCCATCTCCATTGGTGCGTTTGCCTTCCAAGACATGCTCTTGGGCGCGCGCGCCATGGACGAGCATTTTTTAAGCGCACCGTCTGACCAAAACCTGCCTTTGCTCATGGCTTTGTTTGGCGTGTGGAACCGCAACTTTTTGGGGGCCACCACGCACAACATTGCGCCCTATGCATCGCCCTTGGGCAAGTTCGCCTCGTTCTTGCAACAGATGGACATGGAGTCCAACGGCAAAGCCACGCATATCGATGGCAGCCCCGTGCAAGTGGCCACTGCACCTGTGTTGTGGGGCGGTTTGGGCATTGACGGCCAACACGCCTACTTCCAGCTCATCCACCAAGGCAAGCACTTGGTGCCCATGGACTTCATTGGTTTGCGCACCGAGCGCAGCCCCTTGCCCCTCGCAGCCGAACACCACCGTGTGGTCTTGCTCAATATGCAAGCCCAAGCCCAAGCCTTGGCCATTGGACGCACCCCCGAAGAAACCGTGCAAGAGCTGCGCGACAGCGGCATGGACGAAGCTGACGTGCAACGCTTGGCCCCCCATCGCAGCTACCCCGGCAACGTGCCCAGCACCACCATTTGGGTCGATGCCCTCACCCCCCGCAGCATGGGCGCCCTCATGGCCTTGTACGAGCACAAGGTGTTCTGTCAAGCCGCCATCTGGGGCATTCATGCGTATGACCAATGGGGCGTTGAGCTCGGTAAAAAAATGGCCAAAGACATCGAAGCGGCGCAAGCTGCACAACTCAAAGCGTGACACATGAGTAGCAAAACCTCTCTCGCCAAAGCCAAAGAAAACGAACGCCAAAAAAACAATGAGCGCCCTCTCGTCGAAGACATTCGACTGTTGGGTCGCATCTTGGGCGACGTGATTCGTGAACAAGAAGGCCGCGAGGCTTACGAGCTGGTCGAACAAGTGCGCAAGCTCTCGGTGGCCTTTCGCCGCGACGCCGATGCCAGCGCTGACAAAGCCCTGAAAAAACTCTTGGCCTCGCTCAGTGCAGAAGCCACCGTGAGCGTGATTCGCGCCTTCACCTATTTCAGTCACTTGGCCAACCTTGCTGAAGACCGCCACCACATTCGCCGCCGCGCCATCCACGAACGTGCCGGTGACACACAAGAAGGCAGCTTGCACATGGCGCTGAGCCGCCTGAAAAACGCAGGCATTGCGCCGCGCAGCATTGTGCAAACGTTGGCGCACAGCCATGTCTCACCCGTGCTCACCGCCCACCCCACCGAAGTGCAACGCAAAAGCATTTTGGATGCCGAGCGTGGCATTGCACAGCTCTTGGGTTGGCGTGACGACATCAATTCACGCTCTGCGCTGCACGCCTCTGCCAAGTCACCCGACGCACTGGCGGCACGTGAACTGGCTGCCAACGAATTGCAAATTCGAGCCCGTGTGTTGCAACTGTGGCAAACCCGTTTGCTGCGTTTCACCAAACTCACCGTGTCTGACGAAATTGAAAACGCGCTGAGCTACTACGAATCGACTTTCTTGAGCGAAATCCCCAAGCTCTACGCAGACCTCGAGGCCGAGCTGGGACAAGCCCACGTGCACAGCTTTTTGCGCATGGGCCAATGGATTGGCGGCGACCGCGATGGCAACCCCAACGTCAATGCCGACACGCTGCGCTTTGCGCTGCGTCGCCAATGCGAAGTGGCCTTGCGCCACTACCTGACGGAGCTGCACTTTTTGGGGGGCGAGTTGTCCATGTCCGCCATGTTGGTGGATGTCACCCCCGAGATGCATGCCTTGGCCGACCGCTCACCCGACACCAACGCACACCGCCAAGATGAGCCCTACCGTCGCGCCCTCACCGGCATGTACGCCCGCTTGGCTGCCACGCTCAAAAACCTCACTGGGGGTGACGCCGCTCGCCATGCTGTGGTGCCGCAAAACCCCTACCTCTCGGCACAAGAACTGTTGGCCGACTTGCGCGTGATTGCCAGTTCGCTCGAGCACCAACATGGCAGCGCCTTGATGGCCCAACGCCTCACGCCCCTCATGCGTGCCGTGGATGTGTTTGGATTTCACCTTGCCACGGTGGACTTGCGCCAAAGCTCTGACCAACACGAGTTGGTGGTGGCCGAGTTGTTGGCCACCGCAGGCGTTGAAAAACACTATGCCAAGCTCAATGAAGCACAGCGCATCGACGTGCTGAACAAGCTCCTGCACGACGCACGCCCCTTGCGCGTCATGGGCGCTCAGTACTCAGAATTGGCACTTAAAGAGCTGGCCATTTTTGAAACAGCACGCGAGATGCTGGCCACCTTTGGCAAAGACGCCATTCGCCACTACATCATCAGCCACACCGAAACCGTGAGCGACTTGCTCGAGGTCTTGCTGCTGCAAAAAGAAACCGGCCTCATGCGTGGCACCTTGGGCAGCAAAACATCCACCTGCGATTTGATCGTGGTGCCTTTGTTTGAAACCATCGACGACTTGCGCCGTGCCGCCGACATCATGGGCGGGTTCTACGCCATTGACGGCGTGGCCCAACTGGTCAAGCGCAGCGGCGCTGAGCAAGACATCATGCTGGGCTACTCCGACAGCAACAAAGACGGCGGCATCTTCACCAGCAACTGGGAGCTGTACCGCGCCGAAATTGCCTTGGTCACTTTGTTTGATGGCCTGTTCAAACAACACGACATCACCCTGCGCATGTTCCATGGCCGTGGCGGCACGGTCGGGCGTGGCGGCGGCCCCAGCTATCAAGCCATTCTGGCCCAGCCCCCCGGCACGGTGCGCGGACAAATTCGCCTCACCGAACAGGGTGAAGTGATTGGCTCCAAATACGCCAACCCAGAAATTGGTCGACGCAATTTGGAAACCTTGGTGGCCGCCACACTCGAAGCCACCATGCTGCAAACCACCCAACCCGCACCGCCCGCGTTTTTGGATGCGGCGCAGTGGCTCTCCAACGCCAGCATGGCCGCGTACCGTGGCTTGGTGTACGACAC
>JBEEJP010000048.1:0-10119 GCA_041169125.1 Pseudomonadota bacterium | reverse complement strand
GTCTCTCGCACATCAATCAAGACATCGCAGGTATGGATGGCTTTGATGGCTTCATCCACTGAAATTTCTTGGGTTGTTTGTTTGGCCTCCAAGACCAATTCATGGGCAGTTTTCATGCTGTTCTCCGTGTCATGGGGGTTCGTTTCTTCGCCACAGCCGCCATCGGCCACGACTGTTGTAGGTGTTGTTGGGTGATGCGGTCACACACCAAGTCGCACAAAGCGTAAATGGTGGGATCGGCAATTTGGTAATACACGCTGGTGCCACGACCTTCGCGTTTGACAAAGCCTTGCTGCATCAGCACGGCCAAGTGGCGCGACATATTGGCAGCCGTGTAGCCGCAGGCCTCGGCCAGCTCGCCCACGTTGTGCTCGGCTTCGCGCAGCAAATTCAAGATGCGCAAGCGCGTGGGCTCGGCCAAGGCTTGGAAGTAGTGGGCCACGCGATCGATGGCTTGGTCTGGGAGTTGTGTCATGCACTCATTCTA
The DNA here is from genome assembly GCA_041169125.1 of Pseudomonadota bacterium. Taxonomy (GTDB): domain Bacteria; phylum Pseudomonadota; class Gammaproteobacteria; order Burkholderiales; family Burkholderiaceae_C; genus Limnohabitans. The sequence goes on along the minus strand of JBEEJP010000048.1, from coordinate 9,632 downwards.
GCCATATTTAATTGTTTGATTAAATAATTGTTTAGTTAAATAATCAGTCAATTATTTATAGAATACCGACATGACCGATTCCAAACTCCGCATCTCAGGCCGACTGGCTCACCTGTTTCAAGCTTCGCAAATCACACCTCTGTTGGCCTTGGTGTGCTTTTTGTTGGGCGTGTTTGCTGTGCTCGTCACGCCGCGCGAGGAAGAGCCTCAAATCAACGTCACCATGGCCAATGTGCTCATCCCCTTTCCCGGCGCCTCGGTGAAGGATGTGGAGCAAATGGTGTCTGGCCCTGCCGAGCAAGTGCTCTCGCAGATCACAGGCGTGGACCATGTCATGTCGGTGTCGCAGCCCGGCATGTCGGTTGTCACCGTGCAATACAAAGTCGGTGTGCCACGCACCGAGGCTTTGGTGCGTTTGTATGACACCGTCAACTCGCATGCCGATTGGTTGCCCAAAGGCTTGGGCGTGATGCAACCACTCATCAAACCCAAAGGCATTGACGACGTGCCCATCTTGTCGCTCACCTTGCACGGCAAGGAGCGCGACTTGAGTGCGTTTGAGCTAGAAGGCATTGCCCAAAACATCGAGATTGATTTGAAACGTGTCAAAGGCACACGCGAAGTCACCACCGTGGGTGGCCCCTCGCGCGCCATTCAAATCGACATCGACCCCGCACGCATGCAAGCTGCCGGCATCACCGTGCCCGAGTTGCGCATGGCGTTGCAAGGCGCGCACTTAGGCGCACCTGTGGGCGATTTGTTGGTGGGCCAGCAAGCCATTGCCATTGAGTCCGGTCCATTTTTGAGCAACGCCAAAGATGTGGCCAGCTTGGTCGTGGGGGTGCGTGCAGGCACGCCCATTCATGTGCACGACATCGCGCAGGTGCGCGACGGCGGCGCACAAGCCAACACCGCGGTGTGGCACGGCGTCGCTGGCGAAAAGCCCCATGAGCGCACAGCCGTGACGGTGGCCATCACCAAAAAGCCTGGCGAAAACGCCATTGAAGTGGCCCATGCGGTGCTGGCCCAAGTTGAGTCACTCAAGCACAGCAAAATTCCAGCGGATGTTGACGTGACCACCACACGCAACTATGGCGAAACCGCCAACGACAAGGCGCAAAAGCTGATTCAAAAATTGCTGTTCGCCACAGCCTCGGTTGTGGCCTTGGTGTTCATTGCTCTAGGCCGTCGCGAAGCAGCCATTGTGGGCACTGCTGTGATTCTGACCCTCACTGTCACCTTGTTTGCTTCATGGGCTTGGGGCTTCACGCTCAACCGTGTGTCGCTGTTTGCACTCATCTTCTCGATCGGCATCTTGGTCGACGATGCCATCGTGGTGGTGGAAAACATCCACCGTCACCAAGCGCTGCACCCACACAAAACCCTCACGCAAATCATTCCAGGGGCGGTCGATGAAGTGGGCGCCCCCACCATCTTGGCCACGCTCACCGTGATTGCCGCCTTGCTGCCGATGGCGTTTGTCACGGGCTTGATGGGCCCTTACATGAGCCCCATCCCCATCAATGCCAGCATGGGCATGTTGCTCTCGCTCGCTGTGGCGTTTGTGGTCACGCCGTGGTTGGCTCGCCTTTGGATGAAAGCAGCGCCTGCACACGAACACACCAGCGTGTTCAAACAAAAGCTGCATGACTTTTTCCATGCCGTCTTTGGCCCCTTCTTGAACGACACATCAGGCGCACGCAACCGCTGGAAGTTAGGCGGTGCAGTGTTGGCCGCCATTGCGGTGTCGGTGGCATTGCCCGTGGTGGGCTGGGTCGCGCTGAAGATGCTGCCCTTTGATAACAAGTCAGAGTTCCAAGTCGTGGTGGACATGCCCGCTGGCACACGTGTGGAAGAAACCGAAAAAGTGCTGCGCGCTTTGGGCGCACATTTGGCCACCGTGCCCGAGGTGACGCACTACCAAGCGTATGCGGGCCTCTCCGCCCCCATCAACTTCAATGGTTTGGTGCGGCAATACTATTTGCGCAACGGTGGCAACGTGGGTGATATCCAAGTCAACCTGCAAGACAAGCACTTGCGCAAAGCACAAAGCCACCGCATTGCCATGCGCGAACGTGCTGCCTTGCAAGCGATTGGCCAACGATTCAATGCCAATGTGAAAGTCATTGAAGTGCCGCCTGGCCCACCCGTGCTGGCCCCGATCGTGGCCGAGGTGTATGGCCCCAGCGACGAAGGCCGCAACGCCTTGGCCCAATCGGTGCGCGCGTTGTTTGCCAAACAACCCGGCGTGGTCGATGTGGACGACAGCACCATCAGCACCGCCCCGCGTCAAGTGTTGTTGATCAATCGTCAAAAAGCGGCTCAAATGGGCGTGTCACAACAAGCCATCGTCAGCACCTTGCGTGCCGGTTTGGCGGGTGAATCCACCGTTTACGCGCACGACCAAAACAAATACGCAGGCGCCATCGTCATTCGCTTGCCCAAGAGCGAGCAAGATTCACTCGACAAGCTACTGAGCTTGGGCGTGCGCAACTCGCAACGCGAAATCGTCCCCATTCGCCAGCTCGTGACCCTCAGTGACACGCAACGCGAACAACCGATTTATCACAAAGACTTGCTGCCCGTCACCTATGTGGTGGGCGATATGGCAGGCCAAGTCGACAGCCCCTTGTACGGCATGTTTGGCATGCGCAGTGGGTTAAGCCAACTGCAAGCGCCCAATGGCAAGGCTGTGGACGAATACTTCATCCATCCACCCAGCGATCCCTACCAACACTACGCCATCAAATGGGATGGTGAATGGCAAATGACGTATGAAACCTTCCGCGACATGGGGGCCGCCTACGCCGTCGGCTTGGTTCTCATTTACCTGTTGGTGGTGGCGCAATTTGGCTCCTACCTTGTGCCACTCATCATCATGGCCCCCATTCCACTCACCATCATCGGCGTGATGCCGGGCCACGCACTGCTGGGTGCGCCCTACACCGCCACCTCCATGATTGGCATGATTGCGTTGGCCGGCATCATCGTGCGCAACTCCATCTTGCTGGTGGACTTCATTCGCTTGCAAGTCTCACAGGGCGTGGCTTTGAAAGATGCGGTGGTGGCATCGGCCATCACCCGCGCACAACCGATTGTGCTGACCGGTTTGGCCGCCATGATGGGCGCCTTCTTCATCTTGGACGACCCCATCTTCAACGGCTTGGCCATCTCACTCATCTTTGGTATTTTTGTCTCCACCGTGCTCACCTTGTTGGTGATTCCCTTGCTGTATTTCATGGCTTTCAAAAACAAGCCTGCTTCCGTCATCTCTGGAGAACACGCATGAAACGCTTACCCCCCTTGACCTCCATGGCCACGTTGGCCTTCGCAGGCCTCACCACCGCCACACACGCGGCAGACCTGATGAGCACTTGGCAAGCCGCCCTCGCGCGTGACCCCGAAATTGCGGCGGCACGCGCCTTGTATGAACAAGCCACCTTCCGGCAAGAACAAGCCAAAGCCTTGTGGGCCCCTATGGTGTCTGCCAATGGCGCAGTGGGCGTGGGCGGCACGGATAGCCAAATCAAAGGGGCAGAAGTGCCAAACATGATGAGCGATATGACGTTCAAAACCAGCGTGACCGCAGGCGCCCTGACCCGCGCCAGCATCGGCGCACAAAAAGCGTGGATCAGCCCCGAGCGCGAAGCACAAAGCCAACAGCTCGAACTGTCGGCACAAATGGCCCAAACCCAATGGCAACAGGCCCAGCAAACGCTCATCATGCGCACAGCGCAACGCTATATGGACGTGGTGGCCGCAGAGCAAACACTGACCATCTTGCAGCGCCAACAAAAAGCGGTGCAACAAGCCGCCGCCGAAATCATCAAACGACAAGCCGTGGGTGACGCCAGCATGATGGATGTGCAAGAGGCCCAAGCTCGCGTGTCTGAAATTCGCGTCCATGTACTCAACCAAGAAAACATCTTGGCCATGAAGCAAGTGGCCTATCGCCAACTCACAGGCCAAGAGCCCACACAACTGGCCAGCTTCGCCCAAGTCAACCCCACCCCCACTCACTTGGCCGACGCCAACACGTGGGTGCAACGTGCCAAACAACAATCACCCGCGCTGCAAATGATGGGCTTGCAACAAGCCATTCAAGGCCAAGAGGCCAAACGCATCAAAGCCGCCAACGCCATGACCCTTGACTGGGTGGCACAAGCACACCTGGATCGCTTGGCTGGCAACGGCGCCTACAGCAGCCACGCAAGCAACCAAATGACCCAATACTTGGTGGGCTTGCAACTCAACGCACCGCTGAGCACTGGCGGCATGGTCGAATCGCGTGAACGCGAAGCCTTGAAGCAAGTGGAGAAACTGCGCTACGACCAAGAGGCCGCTGAGTTGCAACTTGAACAACAAGTGCGCGATGCATGGCAAAGCCTGAGCACGGCACCCGAGCGCTTGCAAGCCCTGAGCCAATCCGCACAAGCCAGCAAAGCCCGCTTGAGCGCCACCCGCCAAGCCCATCGCACCGGCGCCCGCACCACCAACGAGTGGCTGGGTGCCGAGCACGATGCGGCCCAAGCCGAATTGGCTGTTTTGCAATTGCGCACACAAACCCTGTTGGACCAACTGCGTTTGCATGCGGTAAGTGGCGACTTGGACGAGGCACAGCTGCGCCAAGTCAATGCATGGTTGAAATAAAGCCATGCCTCTCTCACGCTTGATCTTCTCTGTGTGGCTGTTGGCCTACGCCCCCGCGTGGGCCAGCACCTGCGCCGAAGACATTGCCGCCGTCGACAAAGCGCTGCGCAGCCAATACGGTGAAGACCGCAAGTGGTGGCAAGTCATTGCATGCCCTGTGGTGATGGATGGCCAGCTCCGCAAAGACGCCGTCGTGAATGTGGAGCAAATCAAAGAGATCAGCTACTTTCGCAACATCGCCTACATGCAGCACGCACGCGGGGATGACAAGATGTGCAAAGAATCCATGGTCAAGCCCAAGCGCCTGTTGCGCGTTTGGTGACACCCGGCTGAACAGGGGAAATCCCTTGCGACTGGGCACACCTGTCAAGACTAGAATTAATCCATAAGCAATTAATGAATTAAACAACTTCACAGGACACCCCACATGAAACAACTCGTCGCTGTCACGCTCATGGCACTCGCAGCTCAAGGTGCTTGGGCCAACGCCGAATTGGCCAAAAAGAACAACTGTTTGGCTTGCCACGGCGTTGACAAAAAAATCGTCGGCCCTGCCTACCAAGACGTGGCCAAGAAATACGCGGGCCAAGCCGATGCACAAGCCACCCTCACCCAGAACATCAAAGCTGGTGGCAGCGGCAAATGGGGCCCCATCCCGATGCCACCACAAACACAACTCAGCGATGCCGACGCCAAAGCCTTGGCCGTTTGGGTCTTGGGTGGCGCCAAGTAAATCAACCCACGAATACGACTGGTACTCGTACCTTGATGGGCTTCCCTCAGAGATTTCTTAGGGAAGCTCTTTTTTTAACTCCTTCGAAAGCACCCCATGACATTCAACCTCACTCACCTCTTCGTCGCCCTAGGGCTGGCCGCTGTCAGCCTCACCAGCATGGCTGCTGAACCCGAATACTTGCGCATCATTGGCACCGACACCAAGTTTGTCGTGAAAAACGCCAAAGGCGAAGAACGCGAGATCAAGCGCGTGATGACCCCTTGCGCTAAAAACAAAGGCTGGTTGCAACCCTTGGTGCCCGTGGCTGGCGTGACCCCTGTGACTGAAATTGAAATGCTCAACGCCATGAATGACCGCGATGCCATGTTGGTCGACATGCGTGAACCCGAAGACCGTGAGCAAGGCACGATTCCTGGCTCACACCACATCGTCTACACCGAAGTGTCGGCACGCTTGAACGAGTTGGGTTGCAAGAAAACCGCCAACGGCTGGGACTGCGCGGGCGCCAAGAAAGTGTTTGCCTTCTGCAATGGCCCCGTGTGCCCACAAAGCCCCACCGCCATTCAGGCCATGACACGTGACGGCTTCCCTGCGAGCAAAATTTATTACTATCGCGGTGGTATGTTGGACTGGGCAGCGTTGGGCTTCCCCGTTCTGAAAGGCGATTTCTAAAAGGAAACTTCATGCACACCAACTGGATTCAAGACACGCAAGCCTTGCTCAACAGCACCGACGAGGCAGCGCCTACGCGCCGACTCGCGTTGCAAACCGCATTGGGCTTGGGCTACGCCGCAGCGGCCATGCCCTTGATGGCACAAACGGCCATTCAAACATCGGGCGCTGGCTTGGTCGAAGGCGAGGTGATGATTGACGTGAACGGCTTCAAAATGCCCGCCTACCGCTCAGCACCTCAAGGCAAAACCAATTTGCCCGTGGTCTTGGTGATCTCTGAAATTTTTGGTGTGCATGAATACATTGCCGATGTGACCCGCCGCTTTGCCAAAGCCGGTTACTTGGCCATTGCGCCCGAGTTGTTTGTGCGCCAAGGCGACCCCAGCACCTATGGCGAAATTGCCAAGCTGCAAGCCGAAATCATTTCCAAAGTGCCCGACGCACAAGTGATGGGCGACTTGGATGCCACCTTGCAATGGGCCAGCAAAAACGGGGGCAACACCCACCGCGCCGCCATCACCGGTTTTTGCTGGGGCGGTCGCATCACGTGGTTGTATGCGGCGCACAACCCCAAACTCAAGGCAGGTGTGGCTTGGTATGGCCGCGTCGAAGGTCAAACCAATGCCAACAACCCCAAGCACCCCGTCGACTTGGCAGCCACACTCAAGGCGCCGGTGTTGGGTTTGTATGGCGGTCAAGACACCGGCATTCCCGTGACCTCGGTGAACGCCATGAAAGAAGCTTTGGCGAAAGCTGCCACGCAAGGCAACTCAGCGGCCAAGGCCTCAGAGTTTGTGTTGTACCCAGATGCACCGCATGCCTTCCACGCCGACTACCGCAGCAGCTACCGCGCAGGCCCTGCAGCAGATGGTTTCACACGTGCGTTGGCTTGGTTCAAGCAGCGCGTGTAAAGCATCAAACGCGACGGGCTTTGATCCATCAGATCAAGCCGTCGCTTCACACCCCGTGAACCGGCAAAGTCAAAGCGCGTTCAGAGGGGTAGTCGTGACACATGAACAAGCGGGTTCGGTTAACTAAAGATTGTCATTCGCATCTTGAAGACAGCACCTTGACAATCACAGCACACATCTTGATGCTGGCAGCAACAATACAGCGTTTCTCCACGTAGACGGCGTTAGCTGCCTTGCAAAAATATATCCAACGCCATTTAACTCAAACGACCACAAAAGATGTGTGCTGATGAATGGTAGAAAAAATGATCAAGGCAGTTTTTTGGTCTTTTGAAGAGAAGCAGCGCCTCCCACGTCAACGCCCAAAATTGCACGGAAATCGACTTCATTGGTCTTTTCGTTCACAGGATGGATGCCACTTAGCACATGGTTGAGATGGTCAATCATCAGCTGCTCAGCTTTGTCTGCATCGCCCGCTTCAATGGCGCGCACAATCTCGGAGTGCTCATCTTCGGGGCAAGCACCATGCGTGTTGTCTGAATATTGGGCGATGATCAGACCAGTCAGTGCGACCAGACGCCGCAAATTTTCTGCGTAAAGACGATTGCCTGTGATCTCGGCCAACACCACATGAAACTCGCCGGTTAAACGTGCCAAAGCAGCATGATCATTTTTCATACGCGCTTGGGATTCACTCTCCAAGTGTTTGCGCAATTGAGCAATGGCAGCTCCGCCCTTGGCGTTGGCCAACTCCGAAGCAATCGCTCGCTCAAGTGCACGACGCACGGCAAACACTTGACTGATATCTTCCTCTCTGGGACTGGCAACAAAAGCGCCCCGGTTGTGATGCGATTCAACAATCAACTCTTGACCGAGTCTGAGCAAAACTTCGCGAACTCTAGTACGGCTGACGTGCAACGCTTCAGCCAACTTTTCTTCGCTTAGCTTGGTGCCCGGCAGCAGACGGCGTTCACTGATCGCGGTATAGATGCGGTCATAGATTTCCTGATTTGTCAGTTTCACATGCATAAACGATGGGGCTGAGACGCTTCATAAGTTACCCGCCAAGATACAGGCGTTTGATGTGGTCATTGTGCATTAGCTCCTTGGAGGGGCCTTCCAACGCGATGTGTCCGGTTTCGAGCACATAGGCGTAACTCGACAGTGCCAACGCCATCCGGCTGTTTTGTTCGACCAACACGATGGTAATGCCTTCGTTTCGGTTGATTTCTACCAAGCTACGGGCGATCAGGCGAATGATCTGCGGCGCAATGCCCAGCGAAGGCTCATCGAGCAACAACAACTTCGGCTTGGCCATCAGGGCGCGACCAATGGCCACCATCTGTTGCTCACCACCCGACAGGCTGGAGCCTTGCTGATGAAAGCGTTCTTTCAGACGTGGAAAGCGCTCGCACACAGCCTCCAGATCACGTGAAATTTCAGCTTGATCGTGGCGTGTGTAAGCGCCCATGAGCAGGTTGTCCTTGATGCTCATATAAGGAAAAATATGACGCCCTTCGGGCACCATGGCCACACCTTGACTGACGAGCTTGTGCGCTGACTCTTGCACAGTCGGTGAGTTGATCACCTGACCGTTCAAGCGCACTTCACCCTCGATCACTTGGCGTAGACCAGTGATGGCGCGTAAGGTGGAAGACTTACCCGCACCGTTGGCACCGATCAGCGCAACGATTTCACCTGCGGGCACTTTCAGGTCGATTTTTTCCAATGCGCGTACTTCGTCATACCGCAAGGACACACCACTTAATTCCAGATGGGGGATTGCATTCACAGGCCGAGCTCCTCGTCTTCTTGTCCCAGATAGGCTTCGATCACCTTGGGGTTGTCGCGAATTTCGGCAGGCGTGCCTTCCGCGATTTTTTTACCAAAATACAGCACATGGATGCGATCAGAAATCGCCATCACGGCCTTCATGTCATGTTCGACCAGCAGCACTGAAACCCCAGATGCCGCCACCTTGCGCGTGATCGCCACGGCACGGTTGGTCTCTTCGGGGTTGAGTCCGGCGTAGGGCTCATCAAGCAGCAATACCTGTGGTCGCGTGGCCAAGCCCATCGCCATACCCAACAAACGCAGCAAACCCTGTGGCAGGTGCCGCGCCTCGGTGTCGGCCACAGCGCTCAGCTCCATCAGTTCCAGAACTTCCCGCGCGCTTTCACCTAAGCTTTGTTCGTCATGGAGCGCACGTGGCAAACCCAACACCACTTCCAAGTCGCTGGCATGACGGTGCAGCTGGTGCGCCAGTGAGACATGTTCCATCGCCGTCAAATCTGGAAAGATGGTTGTCTCCTGAAAGGTACGAACCAGTCCCAGTCTTGCAATGCGGTGCGGAGGCAAGCCGGTGATGTCTTGCCCATTGAGCAAAACCTGACCCGTCGTGGGCTTGAGAAAACCCGACAGCATTTTGAAAAAGGTGCTTTTGCCAGCGCCATTTGGTCCAATCACAGAGACGACCTGACCAACAGGAGCATCAATGCGCAGACTCACATCTTCATTGGCCGTCAAGCCACCAAAGCGCTTGGTGATGTGGCGCGCTTCAAGAATGGGCGTGCTCATGCTTTGATCTCCTTGCGGTTGAAACTCAGAGCCATGAGTCCGTTGGGCAACAACAAGATCACAACGATCATGAGGATGCCGTAAAT
>JBEEJP010000047.1:0-10286 GCA_041169125.1 Pseudomonadota bacterium | reverse complement strand
CACGAAGCCACCCTCGCCGCATTTGGCGCAGCCGCCATCGTGCACCCCACACGAAAAACCCTGCTGCAATACACGACAACCTCCACCGAATTGCACCGCCTTTTGGGCATCGCTTAAAATCTACACCGCGTTAGCAATAACGCATTCGCTAGGGGTGTTGAAGCCGTCACCGACTTCGACTGAGAAAGTCCCTTTGAACCTGTTGAGACCCGCCCACCGTGGGTCTCAGAGTCCGCAAGGACTTGAGGTAATCCTCGCGCAGGGAAGCTTGGTCTTATTACGAGGCTCTTCACTCATCAGAGCATTCACTCGTTTCAAAGTCAGCCGACCTGCCATTACGTTAAAAGGAAAACGTCATGGCAAACCATTCGCCATTCTTCAAGGCCACGCGCATTTCTGCGGCAGTGGCTATTTGCATCGCCTCCACCGCGTGGGCGCAACAAAACCCAACTGAAATCACCATCACCGATCAGCTACCTGCGCGCGTGTCTGGCTTTGGTGATGTTCCAGCACAAGAGTTGCCCTTTTCGACCACCACCATCACCAATGCCACATTGGTAGACATCGGCGCACGACGCGTGTCTGACGCATTGCATTTGGACGCCTCGGTGAGTGACAGCTACAACTCTCCTGCGTATTGGGACATCTTGAGTGTGCGAGGCTTCACCCTCGATAACCGCTACAACTACCGTCGTGAAGGCATGCCGATCAATGCAGAAACTATGATCCCAATGGACAACAAAGAGCGTATTGAGTTGCTCAAAGGCACCAGCGGTATTCAAGCAGGCACCAGCTCGCCTGGCGGTCTGGTCAACTATGTGGTCAAGCGAGCCCCCACCGTGGCTGATCAAACCATTCGCAACATCACCATGAGCTATGGCCAAGGTGACAACCGCTTGGTGTCGGCCGATTTAGGCGGCCGCTTTGGCAATACAGCTGAATTTGGTTATCGCTTCAACATCGCGCACGAAGACCTTAACCCCTACATTCGCGACACTCAAGGCCATCGCGACTTGGTCGCTTTAGCCATGGACTGGCGCCTAAAGCCTGGCACGGTGATTGACTTTGAATTTGAACAATCGCACCGTGAACAAATAGGTATCAACGGCTACAGCTTGCTTGGCGGCGTACTGCCTGCACCCGTGGACCCAAGCATCAATTTGACACGCCAGCCGTGGAGCTTACCCGGTGTGTTTGATGCGATGACAGGTTCTGTACGCTTGCGCCAAGAGCTTGATGCTGGGTGGCGTTGGACCACGCAATATGGTGCGCAGCGTTTAAAAACGGATGATCGTCTTACTTTTGGTTTCGGCCCCAATACAAACAATATACCCAATGGCTTGAGTTACAACAGTAACGGAGACTACGATTTATACGACTATCGCAGTGAAAACGAACGGCGTTTAGTTGACGTCCTGCAAACTGAGTTATCCGGTCAAATCAAACTTGGCAATTTCGATCACGACCTGACGTTGGGCATACAGCGTCAAAGGCAACTAGATCGACTCTCTCCCAAGCAAGCCTATAACTGGGTTGCAACGGCCAATGTTTCTGGCGGTGTATATGGTGCTGAAGACCCACGACTGACGTATTCCAATACCAATCGAAGTGAATACAGCACCGACTTGTCAGCCAAAGACAAAATTCGACTCTCAGATGCAACCAACCTATGGCTCGGCTTACGTTACATCGAATTCAACCGCAGCAGCGTTCAAAATGACCCCGTGGGAACGAATCCAGTTCAGTACAACGGACACATGAACCTTCCTTGGATAGGTCTCTCCACAACAATGGCAGGCCTAAATATTTACGGCTCTCATGGACACGGGATTGAACAGTTCATCGTTCCGAACTCAGGCTCTTTTGATAATCCTGGACAGCAGCTTGACGTGGGAAGAAGTCGCCAGTCAGAACTAGGTGTGAAAAGTGCCACGCGTGCGCCATTGCAATGGCATGCCACAGTTTTTCAAATTAACCGCCCTCTAACCTACGATATTTATAACCCGACAAGTTACACGAGCGCACGCTATCTCGATGGCAAACAAACCCACCAAGGTATCGAACTCGGCGCAAACTGGACTGCGCGTCAATGGAAATTCGGAACAACAGCTCAGTGGTTACATGCCGAAATTTCTGACGTGACACAAAACCCTAGTCTTGTAGGCACAACACCTTTGAACGTACCTAAGTTAGTCATGCGCGGTATGGCCGAATACCGCTATGCCAACGTCCCAGGCTTGCGCACAGGTCTGCGTGTGTCACATGAAGGTGAGCGTCGCGTCACCGAGGACGGCAGCATTCAATTGCCAGCATGGACCACCTTAGATGCCACTGCGCACTACGACACCAAAGTGAACAATGTGGCCTCGACTTGGACGTTTGCAGTAGATAACCTAGCAGACAAGCGTTACTGGCGTGAATCTCCAAAGCAATTTGGCCACTACTACCTCTACCCCGGCGCCCCCCGCACGCTTAGGGCGACTGTGCAATTCCGCATGTAACAAATCCAATAAAATTGAGAGATGGGCACCGTGTTTAAAAAAGCAGTCATCTCTCCGATACAAAGTGCCGTTGCACTTTGTATCGCGCTGACATCGACCGCTTTCGCGCAAGCACAAACGGCGGAGCATGAAGTCACCATCACAGCGCAGCCACCTTTGCGTGTCTCTGGCTTTGATGGTGTTTCTCCATTCGATTTACCGATTAACGCAACCGGCATCCATCGCAACACATTGCAAGACATTGGCGCGCAACGCATCAGCGACGCCCTGCACCTAGATGCATCCGTCAGCGACAGCTACAACCTTCCTGCGTATTGGGACAAGCTCAGCGTGCGCGGCTTTGCGCTGGACAACCGCTACAACTACCAGCGCGAGGGCTTGCCAATTTCTGCCGAAACCCTCATCCCGATGGAGAACAAAGAGCGGATTGAATTGCTCAAGGGCACCAGTGGCATTCAATCAGGCACCAGCGCCCCCGGCGGCTTGGTGAACTACATGGTCAAGCGCGCACCAGCCGATGCAGGAAAAAACATACGTGACGTTACGTTCAGTTATGGCGCGGGCGACAACCGCTTGGCTGCGGCTGATTTAGGGGGCCGCTTTGGTGAAGTGGCTGAGTTTGGTTACCGCTTCAACGTGGCCCATGAAGACCTCGACCCGTACATTCGCAACACCCAAGGCCATCGCGATTTGGTCGCTTTGGCGATGGATTGGCGTGTTGACACACGCACACGCCTCGAATGGGAGTTTGAACAGAGCCATCACGAGCAAATTGGCGTGAACTTTTACAGCCTACTTGGTGCAGGCACCAACGCCCTGCCGCCGCCCGTGGATGGCACACGCAACATCACGCGTCAACCTGTGTCACAACCCGGTGTGTTTGACGGACTCACCAGCACCCTTCGGCTGCGACAACAACTGGACAACGGCTGGATTTGGAACACCCAGTACGGCACACAACATCTGCGTGCGGACGACCGTTTGGTCTATGCATCAGGCTGTGACACCGCCCCGACAGATCGTTTTTGTAGCAACGGCAATTTCCAAATTCGTGACTACCGCAGTGAGAACGAACGTCGCAACAGCGAAGTCATTCAAACCGAGTTGCGCGGACAACACCAATGGGCCGGGCTAGAGCACAACCTGAAGTTCAGCCTGATGCGCCACCGCCAAATCAACCAAATGCCATTGACGCATTCGGACAATTTGCTGGGCACCACCAACAGTGTGTACGGGGGCTTAACGCCACCTAACACGCCCAGCAACCGGACCGACCCCAACACCAACATCAGCGATTACCACACAGCCTTTGTACTCAACGATCAGCTGCGATTGACACAGCACACCACGGCATGGCTCGGCCTTCGTCACACCCAATTGAATCGCAGCAGCATGCAAACCGATGGCAGCGCCGCTGTGCAAGACACCCGAGGCGTCAACACACCGTGGGTGGCACTCAGCCACCAAATCAGGCCCCGATACACCGTGTACGCCAGCTATGGCTATGGTCTAGAGGCAGAAGTCGCGCCTAATTTGGCCAACTACACCAACGCAGGGCAACCCCTGCCCGTGCTACGCAGCACCCAACGCGAGATGGGGTTGAAACGCCAATCAAAGCAGACAAGCTGGCAAGTCACATGGTTTGACATCACACGCCCCGCCATTGCCGATGCAGGCCTCAACTGCGCCTACAACTCGGCGGCCAACACATGCACCCGACAAATGGATGGACAAAACCACCACCAAGGACTCGAAGTCAGCGCACTGACCAAGGTCCATGCGTGGGATTTCAGTGGCAGCGCCATGTGGCTGCATGCTGAACGAGAAAACGCGACCGTGCAGGCCAACTTGAATGGGCAACGTCCCATCAATGTGCCTCACACCGTTGTGCGGGGCATGGCCCAATATCGCTTTGCGAGTACGCCGGGGCTGCGCTCGGGGTTGCGCATCTCACACGAGGGGCAACGCAACGTCACAGAAACCGGGGACATCATGCTGCCTGCATGGACCACGCTCGATGCCACCACACATTACGACACCCGCATCCACCAAACGCCCTCCACCTGGACGCTGGCCATGAATAACCTGACCAACAAACACTACTGGCGCGAGTCACCTCGCCAATACGGTCAATATTTTCTGAATCCAGGCGCGCCCAGAACGCTTCGCCTCACGGTTGTATTTCACCTCTAACACCCACACGTGGAAACGCTGCGATATGAAAAAAGGACTGCCTCAGGCTTCCCTGAGAACAGTCCTTGACGAGTTTTGAAGACTCGTGATTCAGTGTTTTTTAATCAGCGACGGTTAGCCATCAACCACTTCTTGACGGCCGCTGGTGCGTCGGCTTCTTGGATGCCAAACAGACGAACATCGGTGCCCATGATGACGATGGCTGAAACCTTCGTCCCTTTCAAGTCAACGATCGCCAACGCTTTGTATTGGTCACATTGATCTTTTCTGCAGCCGGGGGCTAACAGCAGATCTTCTGCTTCAAAAACCTCACTTGACTCTGCGAAGTAGCCTTCGAAAGCCGATGTGTTATTGCCAAAAATTTCGCGGTACAGCCCGTTGATTTGCGAGTCAAGCACGAGATCAAGAGCTGGCTTTTTGACATATTTGCGTGCATTGCTGGTGAACGCTTCAATGCGTGCGGCCTCAGCTTCTGCTGCAGCTTTTTGTGCGGCCTCTTCAGCCTTCTTTTGCTCCTCTTCCATACGACGAACTTCGGCTTTGGCCTGGTAGTCGTTATAGAGGTCTTTGCCCTTGATGACCGCGGTCAAACCCACAATCAAAGCAATCAACACCAGTCCGATTTTTTTAGCGGCATCTGCGGAAATACCGGACTCGGCCGAGGCTGTCTCAGTGTGGGCGTGTGGCGTTGTTTTGATGGGCAAATTGGGTTTACCCAGACCGAGCATGGAACGCATCACATCTAACAGCATGTAGCTAAAGACAAATAAAACGTAGCAAGCAAATGGGGCCGTCAAACCTGCGATGACCAAGATAAACCCGAGCAAACCTTGGAAACCACCCATCAGTATTTCATACGGTTCACCAAACGAATTGAACAAAGCCTGCACCAACAGTACGGTGCCAATGGCAGTGAGCAAACCAAAAATAATTTTGTTGGAGCGCAGGTAAATTTTGTTGGCCAAGACCAAGATGGCAATCGCATCCAGCCCCGCAGACGAAGACTCTTGAACGTACGTGGTCAACAGTTCAGGTTGCAGCGTCAGCCACGCTGAATAAATCAGCAACAAGGCCACACCCAAACCAATGACGAAGGCTTGAAGGTAACTGAATTTCACAGCAAAATAAATACCGGCCAAAAGTGATGTGGCTGCACCAATCAGGTTAAGCACCGTGACCACATCCAAATACTCTTGGTTACCGATGGATGACGGATTGCTCTCCAGTGTTTTCTGGCAAGCGTTTTGAAGTTTGCCGCCGATGTAGTAGCAAATGACGAGGGTAAAGACCCAAGCAAAACTGGCTAGAAAGATTTGAAGAGAGTCAGTTTTGATCGCTAATACCAACGCAATCAGTGAGCCAAGCACCGCTGCGAGTGGTGTTGCAATTTCTGCAAAAACGATGAAGAACTTTTCAACCTTCTCAAACAGGCCAACAGTCAAGATGTGACGTAATTGATCTAGCTTGTGGTCAATGTATTTGTTGCAACTTTCCATCATCAGCATCGCAAATCCTTATAAGTAGAAAAATCAACATTAACATATTATTTTGAAAATAAATACCGAGTTGATTCATATTTTTAAAAATGTGATTATTTTTTGATCACATAGGTCTGCCGTAAGTTGGGGCAAATGAGAAGCACCGCTTGGCGCTTTAGAGGTTTAACGTACGCAAAACCTGACCCTCACCGTAAAAACAGCAATTTTTTTGCTATACTGGCGATCTTCGCAAGGCGCTTGTAGTGCTTTACGTACCGAATATTCCTCAATAGCTCAGTCGGTAGAGCGCCGGACTGTTAATCCGTAGGTCCCTGGTTCGAGCCCAGGTTGAGGAGCCAAAAATCGATTGGAATCAAGGACTTAGAGAAATCTAAGTCCTTTTTTCTTTTCTAGCCCACCAGAGTCTTATTTTTCGTTGCCCCATAAGCCCTGCATCATTTCATGCAGGGCTTTTCGTATTTAGCTTAGATACAAAATACCTCCATGAGCAACCTAGACGAAATAGACCTATTTTTTGCGTTGGGCGCCTGCATTGCTGCAATTTTTTTGGGCATATGGTTGGCAAAAAAACAAGCAAATGCATTCAAAGGCACCAGCTCAACCGAACATCCGGCGGTCACTTTTGCTGACTACGGCGACATGCGTTTTTTGCACTTGGGATCTCCCGCTGTGCAAGGGTCTATGAAACTGAGTAAGCCTTTCGAGATCCACCTTCAGTATGTTCAACGCATGATGGCATGGTTACTTTTTGTCGAGCCAAGTCAAGTTCATCAATTAAGGGCTATGCAATTAGGGTTAGGCGCAGGCTCGTTGACGAAGTTTTGCTACCACCATCTGGGCATGCACACCACGGCCTTGGAGTTAAATCCGCAAGTGATTGACATTTGCACCACGTGGTTTCACCTCCCCAAGAATTCTGAGCGACTCCATATCGTTCAAGCTGACGCAACTCACATTGGACGCAACAGCCAATGGCTTGGGCAAATAGATGTACTTCAAGTGGATTTGTATGACCCTGAAGCCAAACGCCCTGTTTTAGACACCGAGTTGTTCTACCGTGACTGCCATGCACTACTGACAGGAACGGGCTGCATGGTGGTCAATGTATTTGGACAAGATTCAAATGTGAGCGAAACCATTCAGAAGATGCGTCGAATTTTCGGAACCGATGCGATATGGGCGTTTAGTCCAACCACAGCAGGCAATAGCATCCTGCTCGCATTTAGCCAACCGCCTCAACTCAGTGCTGCGGACTTACACGCACGGGCTTTAGCCATTGAATCACGTTGGCCACTCCCAGCAGCCGAATGGTTGAGAGTGCTAGCGCCTGCACACTAGCGCAGCTGCACCGTTTTGACGGGCACCTTGCTGGCATGAGGCAGACCTTGTGCATCAATCTGAATTTTGTGCGCCTCCCAAGCGCGTACGCCTTGGCGATCAATCTGCAAACGCACGGTCCATGCCATGTTGTTAATCTTGTCTGGAAATCCTTCAAATACAAAGTTTCCTAAACTGTAAAAAATGGGTTTTCCCTTGTAGGTGTCGGTATCTTGTAACTGATGCGGGTGACCACCAATCACAGCATCAGCCCCTGCATCAATCATCAGTTTGGCCAGTTCACGTTGACGTGAGTTAGCCACCGGCTCCTCCCACCCCCAATGCATCACGGGGATGACCACATCGGCCTTCCACACGCGACGCGCATCGGCAATGTCGCGGACCACTTGTTCATCCTCACTCCATGCCACACCTGGACGGTCGTGATCGGCTTCGAAATTGCGGGGTTGAAATTCGTTGTAGCCCAATACCGCCATGCGCACCCCTTGTCGCTCCAAGATAAGGGGCGTGTGCGCCTCTTTCAAATGGTGACCACCCCCGTAATACCCTAGACCCGAACGTCTGAGTTCGTCCAACATTTGCGCAAAGGCTTTGGGGCCATAGTCGCCCGAATGGTTATTGGCAAGCCCCACCGCATCGAAATGGCGACGCACATAGTTCAAGCTTTTCGGAGACACACGAAAGACATTGGGTTTTTCTGGTTCCACCGAGCCGACAGTGGCCACCACACACTCCAAATTACCCAAACGGATGTCCGCTTTTTTCAACAAATGCGCCACCCCTGCAAACGGGTCTTGCCCCCGTCGCATGGCACGCGCAGGTGCGCCATCGAGCATGATGTCGCCAGCAAACATCACCGAAATCACAGGTTCAACTTTGACAGGTTCCGTTTGTGCATGTGCCAACGTCGCACATGCGCTCAAGCACACGAGGTTAAACACCCATACGACACGCCTCATGGCTGCACCTCATACAACGCGCAACCATACAACAGCTCTTTACCCAAAAATGGGGAATACAACGCCACGCGCCCAGTCAAGGCATCAGGTACAGCCTGTGCTTGAGCCACAGGTGCCACAAACTTCACATGCTGCAACAGCATAGGCTGTCGCTCGGTTTGGTATGACACGTACAAATTAATCAAATCGACGCGGGTGTTATCACCCAACACCACCGCCTTAAAGCGAAAACGATCGGCCAAATTCACACTTGTCACGCCATAAGGCTCAGCCACGGGTACGAAGTTGTGTTCAAACCGCTCTGCATTCACTTCAAAATGACAGCGCAACACAGGCGAGGCATGCACACTCATGCACAAGCCCCCCCAAAAAACAGTCCATCCAATGAGTGCTCTCATTTTCTTAAATCTCATGCTTCGCAGCCTACTAGACGGATGACCGTTCCCACCTATGGGTTTGCCCTTGCGTCGCTGGCAAAATCGAACCCCCTTCAAGAAAGTGATGCCATGAGTTCCTCGCCCTCCACCACCCCACGTCTGACCAGCCTCTCGCACGGTGGAGGCTGCGGCTGCAAGATTGCACCAGGCGTGCTGAGCGAGATTTTGAAAAGCACCAGCGCCATGCCCATTCCACCTCAATTGCTGGTGGGCATTGAAACTGCCGACGACGCTGCGGTGTACCAACTCAACGACGAGCAAGCGCTGATTGCCACCACCGACTTCTTCATGCCCATCGTGGACGACCCGTTTGACTTTGGCCGCATCGCTGCGACCAACGCCATCAGCGATGTGTACGCCATGGGCGGCACCCCCATCATGGCGTTGGCCTTGGTGGGCATGCCTGTGAATGTGCTCCCCCCCGAAACGATTGGCAAAATTTTGGACGGTGGCCAAAGCGTGTGCCGTGAAGCGGGTATCCCCATCGCAGGGGGCCACACGATTGATTCGGTCGAGCCCATTTACGGCTTGGTCGCTCTGGGCCTGGTGCATCCCAAACGCATCAAGCGCAACGCCGACGCACGCGTGGGCGACCGATTGATTTTGGGCAAGCCCTTGGGCGTGGGCGTGTTGTCTGCCGCACTCAAAAAAAATGCGCTCAGCCCCGAAGGCTACGCACAGATGATTGCCAACACGACCCAACTCAACACCCCCGGTGCTGCGCTGTCCGCCCTGAGTGGCGTGCACGCCATGACCGATGTGACGGGGTTTGGTTTGGCCGGTCACGCGCTAGAAATGGCCCGTGGTTGCCAGCACACCATCCAACTGAACATGCCCCGTGTGCCTTTGCTTGATGGTGTTCGCACGCTCGCGGAGCAAGGCATGCTCACGGGCGCCTCGGGTCGCAACTGGTCCGCTTATGGCCACGAGGTTGAACTCAGCGCAGATTGCAACGCAATTGACCAAGCCCTGCTGAGCGATCCACAAACCAGCGGAGGCTTGTTGGTCGCCTGCGCACCAGAGTCTGTTGCTGACGTACTGGCTGTGTTTGCGCAACATGGATTTGCACACGCCTGTGAAGTAGGCGAGATCACTTCAACTGCCGCCAGCGGGGCACGGCTCGTCGTGCGCTGACCCACACGCCTAAACCACGCGGCCTCGGTTCGATTTGATCGCCGAGGCTTTTTTCTTGCTCTCCAAGCGACGCTGCTGCGAGGCGTATGTGGGCTTGGTGGGGTGACGTTTTTTAGGTGGCTTCGCCACGCTTTGCACCAAGTCGTGCAAACGGGCAAAGGCCTCCATGCGGTTCATGTCTTGGCTGCGATGCTCTTGCGCTTTGATGACCACCACACCGTCTTG
>JBEEJP010000046.1:0-10471 GCA_041169125.1 Pseudomonadota bacterium | reverse complement strand
TATTTCAAAGGCGTGGAGTTGCTCACCGACTTCACCAAAGAAGTACCCCTCGATTGGTTGGAAAAAATTCTTCAAAAAGAACTCACCCC
Source organism: Pseudomonadota bacterium (assembly GCA_041169125.1). Taxonomy (GTDB): domain Bacteria; phylum Pseudomonadota; class Gammaproteobacteria; order Burkholderiales; family Burkholderiaceae_C; genus Limnohabitans. Next base: position 10,382 of record JBEEJP010000046.1, on the reverse strand, counting down.
AGAGCAAAAAGCCGCCATTGAAAAAATGGGTTGGGACGAGTTGATGGAGACCTTGAAGAAGCGCCTCGAAGAACAAAAAGAACGCCACGAAGGTGGCAGCAAATGGATTGGCACCGGCGGCACCTCGCCCTTTGGCAATGGGGGCTACAACCCACAAGGCATTCGCATTGGCGGCAAAGGCGGCAACCGCAGTGCTGTGAAGGTGTGGGACCAACGCGCCTACCGTGACTATGACGACACGCAAGAGCTGGGCACACGCAACATCAAAGTGGCGCTGCGTCGTCTGCGCCGTTTTGCCCGCGAAGGCTCGGCCGAAGAACTCGACCTCGACGGCACGATCCACAAAACAGCAGCCAATGCAGGTTTTCTTGATATCTTGATGCGCCCCGAGCGCCACAACAATGTGAAGGTGCTGTTACTCATGGATGTGGGCGGCACGATGGACGACCACATTGCGCGCGTGGAAGAACTGTTCAGCGCCGCCAAAGCGGAGTTCAAACACTTGGAGTTTTATTACTTCCACAACTGCGTGTATGACTTCATGTGGCGCAACAACAAACGCCGCTACGCCGAGAAGTTTGAGACGTGGGACATCATTCGCAAATACAACAAAGACTACAAGCTCATCTTCATTGGCGACGCCACCATGAGCCCCTATGAAATTGTGCAGCCCGGTGGCAGCGTGGAATACAACAACGAAGAAGCGGGCGCTGAGTGGTTGCAACGCTTGATTCACGCGTTTCCCAAATTCGTGTGGATCAACCCCGAGCCACAAGGCGTGTGGGAATACCGTCAAAGCATTGCCATCATCCAGCAGATCGTCAGCAACCGCATGTACCCGCTCACGCTCAAAGGCTTGGAAGAAGCCATGCGGGTGCTCAGCAAGTAGCGTCTTAAAATAACTGCGGTTGCCGCCGTAGTTCAATGGATAGAACGACTCCCTCCTAAGGTGTAGATACAGGTTCGATTCCTGTCGGAGGCACCATGCCTTATCGCGCAGCCACAAAGCTCTCTGGAAATTTCGCTTTCGTCTGTGCCTCTTGCACATCAATCAGGCCCTGCTGCACCAAACTGGCCAAGCTTTGGTCTAAGGTTTGCATGCCCACACTGCGCCCCGTTTGAATCGTTGAATACAACTGCGCCACTTTGCCTTCGCGCACCAAATTGCGCACCGCAGGGGTACCCAACATCACCTCATACGCAGCCACGCGGCCGGCACCGTCTTGGCGCTTGCACAAGGTTTGCGACACCACCGCGTTGAGCGATTCAGACAGCATATGGCGCACGATCTCTTTCTCTTCAGCTGCAAACACATCGACGATGCGGTTCATGGTTTTGGCCGCGCTGGCGGTGTGCAAGGTCGTCAACACCAAGTGCCCTGTTTCAGCAGCGGTGATGGCCAAGCGAATGGTGTCCAGATCACGCAACTCGCCCACCAAAATCACGTCTGGGTCCTCGCGCAAGGCCGCACGCAAAGCACTGGCAAAGCTCTGGGTGTGCGCACCCAATTCACGTTGCTGAATCAAGCAACGCTGCGGCGTATGCACAAACTCAATCGGATCTTCAATGGTGAGGATGTGTTTGTTGTGCGTTTGATTCAACGCATGAATCATCGCCGCCAGCGTGGTGGACTTGCCTGAGCCTGTCGGCCCTGTGACCAACACCAAGCCGCGTGCGCTGTGTGCCAACTGGTGCAACACAGTGGGGGCAGCCAACGCTTGCAAGCTGGGTATCTGATGGGGAATGACGCGAAACACCGCCGACACACCTCGTGCCTGCCAAAACACATGGACCCGAAAGCGCGACAGAGGGGGCACCTCTAAAGAAAAATCACACGCATGTGTCTGCGTCAGCGCCAATTGCAGTGCAGACGGCAAGATCGTCATCAACGCACCATGCAGCGCATCGTGTGTCAGCGCGACATCCGTCAACGGCACCAAATCACCATTGAGACGCAAGAGGGGTGGCACGCCGGAAGACAAATGCAGATCAGATGCGCCACATGTGATGCATTGCGCCAACAAAGTAGACAGGTTCATCCCGCCGTTCTAACCGAGGGATGGTGCTATTTTGTAACTAATCAGGATTCATTTTTGAAGCCTTTGTCGCAGAAGGTCAAAACATCAGGGAAGTTCCTAATCTCGCTTTTTCAAAAGCAATGCGCGGGGACGCAAAAACACTCCGCAAAACTGGCACAATGCACCCGTTTTAATAAGGAAATGACATGAACAAAACTGAATTGATCGAAGCAGTGGCAGCACAAACTGAATTGACAAAGGCCGACGCTGGCCGCGCTGTCAATGCCATCTTGGACACCATCACTCATGCTGTTGCCAAGAAAGACGACGTGCAATTGATCGGCTTCGGTACTTTCAAAGCAGCCACACGCGCTGCTCGCACAGGTAAGAACCCACGCACTGGCGAAGCTTTGAAAATCGCCGCCGCTGTGGTGCCTCGCTTCACCGCTGGTGCAGCGTTCAAAGCTGCTGTGAACACCAAGAAGAAGTAATTCTTCGCGTTCACACGCAAAAACGGCTCGGTCAACCGAGCCGTTTTTTTTTGCCTCTACTCTTTTAAAAAATCAGGCCTGACGCATCTCGCGCAACTCTGCATTGGCATGGCGCAAACGGTCGGCAATCGCCAAGGCCACCGCGCGCATGACGCTGATGCTCATCACCGGGTCACCCGCAGCCACCGTAGCAAAGGCTTTGCGGTCAATGGCAATCAACTCGGTCTCACGCGTGGCGTACACATCGGCCGAGTGCGCACGGCCATCCAAAAACGACATCTCGCCAAAGAACTGGCCACGGGCAAACGTGGTGAGGTGAATGGTTTTGCCGTTGGCCAAAGGCAGGCTCACCTTCACTTCACCTCGGCTGATCAGCATCAGTTCATGTCCACCTGAATCCGCACTGAACACCAAATCGCCCGCCTCGTAGACATGGCGTTGTGCGCAGCGTTCAAGCGCTGCAATTTCTTCGTCGTTCAAGCCGTGGAAGATTTCGAACTTGCCTAAGGGAATGCCTTCATGCGACACATGGGCATGGCCCGCCAGCGCGAGGGTCTCGTCTTCAATCCACTCCAGCGCTTCGTCAAACTCGTCAAAAATTTTGGCTGTGCTGTCTGACAGCAACCCAATGTGGTCGACATAGGTGCGCAAGTCGCGCCCGCTGGGCAAACGCTCGGGCACACGTGTGAGCACCAAGCGTGCATGGCGCTCGGACAACATGTTGCGAATGCGCTCAATCATGTGGCCAGCGGTCATGTCCATGGACTGCACGCGCATGAAATCGAGCACCACAAACTTGGCTTTGCTCAGTTCAGGCTCAATCGCGGTGTAGAGCTGATCGGTGGTGCCAAAGAACAAGCTGCCTTGCAATTCAAAAATCACCGTATGGCTGCCGGTCTCTGTGAGCACATCGCGCTCTCGCTGACCGCGCACGCGCTGTGAGAACACCTTGTCGCCAAACGACTTGCGGCGAATGGTGGAGGTGTGAATTTGCTCGCGCAAGAACAACATGATGGCCATGGCCACGCCCACGCCAGAGGCCGCAATCAGGCTCACGGTGTTAGCGACGATGACCACCAACAAGATGACCGCAAAGTCCAGCATGGTGTCTTTGGCTTTGAGCAGTTGCAGCGAATGCCAATCAATCATCTTGAAGCCAATGACGATCAGCAAAGCGGCCAAGGCAGACACGGGCACCCACGCAATGAGTGAAGTCAGCAACAAAATGGCCAACAAGGACCACACACCTTGGAACACACCCGAGAGATAGGTGGTGCCTCCGCTGGCTTTGTTCACCAAGGTGGCACCCATCGTGCCAGCACCGGGCGCACCACCAATGAGCGAGGCTGCCAAGTTGCCCAAGCCTTGACCAATCAGCTCTTTGTTGGAGTCGTGGCGCGAGCCCGTCATGGCGTCAAGCACCACGCAGGTTTTGAGCGTGTCAATCGACAGCAACACCGCCAAGGTCACGGCAGGAAATGCAATTTGGGTCCAGTTGGGCATGCCCGATTCGCTCAAGCTGCGAAAAGGATCGAGCAAGGACTCGAAGAAGCCTTCACCCCCGACAGACAAAGGACCAATGATGAACGGGTTGTCGTGCAAGTTGCGCAGCTCCGGCCAAGCACTGAACGCCAGCACCCAATACGAAGCCATGCCCCCCAACAAGCCCACAATCACAGCAGGCACTTTGTTGGAGATGCGCGGTGCCAACAACATGAACGCCGCCGTGGCCGCGCCCACCATCAGACTTGGGGCTTGCCACAACTCCATCGCGTGCAAGCCTTGCCACCAGTTCATGCCTTTGGGCAGCGCCATCCACTTGGGCAATTGGCTCATGATGATGATCAAACCCACCCCACTGAGGTAGCCGCTCACCACCGGAAACGGCATGTACTTGATGAGCTCACCAATGCGCAGCAAACCAAACGAGATTTGCACCAAACTGCTGACAAAGGCCACCAAAAACAAAGTGAGCACCACCGCCCCCACCCCCGTGCCCTGTTGTGTCATTTGAATGGTCAGGGCCGACAGCACGGCGGCGGCGGGGGCGCAGGGCGCAGAGATCAATCGCTGCGTGCCGCCAAAGGTGGCCGCAATCAAGCCCAAAGCCGTGACCCCCAACATACCCGCCAATGCGCCCTTGGCCCCGAAGTCGGCCCCGAGCGGCGAGAAAATGGTCACGCCAAACGCGATGGCCGAAGGCAACGCCACCAACATGGCGGCAAAACCACCCCAAATATCGCCAGACAAATTGGCACGAGAAAGTGTGTGTGATGTAGACATGGCAAATATGACAGTTTTTGTCAGTATCGCAAAAATCTAGCAAGCCATGACAGGCTTGATTTATCACAAGCCAAACCGAACAAAACCGTGTCTAATTTGGGCTTCTACGAAGGAGAAATGTATGACAGCAAACGTTGGCGGCATTGACCGCGTCCTGCGCATCGTTGCAGGCTTGGCCCTCATCGCATTGGCCGTCACAGGCGTGGTGGGTGCTTGGGGTTATTTGGGGGTCATTCCCTTGGCCACTGGCGTGTTCCGCTTTTGCGGTGCCTACACTTTGTTTGGCCTCAACACCTGCCCCATGAAACCGGCGGAAGAAGAACACGCCCAATAAGGCCTGCCTTCTTCTATCGCCTAAGCATCACTTGGGTGCTGAGGCTTTTTTACGCGCCAACCACAGCAGCCCTGCGCCGGTGATCAGCACAGGCACCAACGAGCCCCAGTTGAGCCACGTCCAACCTTGGGTGGTCACCAAAGCGCCCGAAGCAAACGAGGTAAAGGCCATGGTGGCGAACACGCAAAAGTTAATGGCCGCTTGTGCGCGATTTTTCTCTTGCGGTGTGTAGGCTTGCATCGACAAGGTGGTGCTGCCCGTGAACAAAAAGTTCCAGCCCACACCCAACAAAAACAAAGCCACTAAAAACTGAGGCAAGTCCACACCCGACAAGGCCACAGCAATGCACGCCATGTTCAGCAACACGCCCACCCCCATCACCGGCAAGACGCCAAAGCGTTTGATCAAATGGCCGGTCACAAAGCCTGGCGCGAACATGCCAATCACGTGCCACTCCAGCACCCAGCCTGTGTCTTCAAACGACAAGCCACACACTTGCATGGCCAAGGGCGTGGCTGCCATGAGCAAATTCATCACCCCATAGCCCAAGGCAGCCGCCATGGCTGCGACCACAAACACCGGCTGACGCATGATCTCGCCCAAGGCTCGACCGCCCTCGTCGTGCGACTGGGCCACAGGCGCTGGGGGAAAGTGGATCACGCTCATCACCACCATCGACAACAAGGCCACCGCCATCAACGCCACATACGCCCCTGCAAACGGCAAGGCCAATAAGTTCTTGGTTTGAATGGCCAAGTTCGGACCAATGACCGCACCAATCAAACCACCTGCCATCACCAACGACACCGCTTTCTCACGGTAGTCTGGCTTGCACAGCTCTGCCGCTGCAAAACGGTAGAGCTGCCCGTTGGCGCTGTAATAGCCCGCCACCACCGTGGCCGTGACCAACAACACGAACGATGAACTCAACACCGCCCAAGCGCCCATGGCGGCAGACAAAAACGCCACCAACAAACCGAGTTGAAACGAGCCCTTGCGTCCGAATCGCTGCTGCGACTTGGCCACCAAACCGGTGCTGAGCGCGCCCCCCACCACATAGCCCATGACGGGCAAGGTGGCCATCCAGCCTTCAGGCGCCAAACTCAAACCCACCAAGCCATTGATGGCAATGAAGGTGACGTTGTTCGTCAAAAACAAACCCTGCGCAATCGACAGCAACACCAAATGACGGTTCATCACAACTCCGTAGACAAAAAATAAATCAAAGCAACTGACATGGCTACACCATGCACCACCGCAGCCGCGATGGTCAACACAATTGCGGGCTTCAAGCGCGTGGGTTGCTTGCCATGCTTAAACAGCAACACCGCCGCGACCAATGAAAACGGCAGCGACAGCAAGCCCCACAGCACGGGCTCAGGGTGAATGAGCCTCCCCACACCCCACACCACCCATGCATGCGCCAGAACGGCCTCCAAAAAATACAGGCCTGCAGCACCCCGTGCGCCTAGGCGAACCACCAACGTACGTTTGCCCACTTGCGCATCAGATCGCGCATCTGGGAAACCGTTGATGATCAAAATATTACCCACCAACAAGGCGTAGCTGAGCGCCACAGCAGCAGGAACCCAATCAAACTGACCGCGCTGCACATAGTCTGCACCCACGACCACCAAACCCCATGTCAGCGCCACCGTCAACTCACCCAATCCGCGCGACATGAGCATCAAAGGAGGTGTGGAGTAACCCCAACCTAAAAGTATCCCTAAAGCGCCCAACCCAATCAAACCACCACCGGTATAAACCGCCATGACCCCACCTGCGGGCAGCACACACATGAGCAACGCCTTGGCCAATCGGTAGGTATCGCGCGGGGTGACCTGACCGTTTTGAATCAAACGCGCCCCACCTGTGAACGGAAAAAGGCCTTGGTCGTTGGCTGCATCCGCCCCATTGAGCGCATCGTGGTAATCGTTGATCACATTGGCCGCAGCATGCATGCAAACAGCCAACACAGCGGTTGTCAAGGCAAGTACCCACTGCGGTCCATACCCACACACAGCAGCCACCGATGTACCCAACACACAGGCCACGACCGTGATGATTAAAAACCCGGGACGCGTCATTTGCACGAGCGTTTGCCAAGGCAAAGATGAGTGAAGCTGGGTGTTCATGACGGTATCACAGATGCACTTGAATTATATTTACGATTACTTATATAAACACATCACCTTCTTCATTGATCATGTCCACACTTTTTCAATTTGGCGAAAAACGTCTAGGCTACAACGTCTATGTTCTCAACGAACGCGCGATACGGGCTGCGGCGGGCATTTTGTTTTTCTTTGCCATGGTCACCTTCATGAATGCTTGGCTCATGGGAAACTTTCAACCCACACGCATTTTTGTGGTGGCATTTTTGATCGACTTCAGCATTCGACTGTTCATCAACCCTTTATGGGCGCCCAGCATGATCGTGGGGCAATGGGTGGTGCGTCAGCAGCAGCCTGAATATGTCGGTGCTCCGCAAAAACGCTTTGCGTGGGCGATTGGGTTTGCCCTGGCACTCGCCATGTTCTACCTCATCGTCATTCAAGGCGTCATTGGACCGATCAACATGCTGGTGTGCGGCACTTGTTTAGCCCTGATGTTTTTTGAAACCGCATTTGGCATTTGTATTGGCTGCAAGCTTTACAACGCCATCACGCATCAAAAAGCAGAGCTATGTCCTGGCGGCGTCTGCGAATACCAAGCGTCTGCAGGATCCGGTGGCAGCTTGACGCAAGGCTTGGTTGTACTTATTTTCTTAGCCACCTTGGTTGTGATTGCGCCATGGCTGATGGCCCATCCCGTCGGCACATTGGGCAATGCCAGCAGGACGGCCAACGGTGCCCAAAAGCAAACAGAGCCCGTAGGCTCTGTTTCAGATGATCCACGCTGCAAAGTTCCAGAATTCGCCAAAGCCATCGGCCATGAAGAGAAATGGAAACTTCACAACAACTGTTTGTGAAGCCCACTCATCGCGGCACGATGAACACTGACTTCTCGTGAATCACATCGTTGCCAGACGTATCCTTGATGTCGAACACAATTTTGTGCGAACCGGCCTCTGCAGAGCCATAAGGAATGGTCACACGCAGCACCACCCAGTGCGATTGGGCCGAGGCCACATTCACATCGGTTTCAGTTTCGATCTGAATGCCCTTCATCCCGTTGACCGACAACTGGAAGGTTTTGTCCTTCTCTGAGGCGTTCATCACTTGCAGGCGGTACACGTTTTCAATGCCGCCGTTTTCTGTGATGCGTGCCAAGGTGGCTCGGTCACGCACCACATCCACTTTGAAAGGTGTGCGCACCGCCAGTGAGACACCTACTGCCAAAACAATGGCCATCAAGATGGAGGTGTAAATCAACACACGGGGACGCAACACACGCATCAAGGTCTGCTTGGTGGTCCATTTGTTGGCCATCGCGTTTTGCGTGGTGTAGCGCACCAAGCCACGGGCGTAACCCAGCTTGTCCATCACGGTGTCGCACACGTCTGCACAGGCGCCGCAGCCAATGCATTCGTATTGCAGGCCATCGCGGATATCAATGCCCGTCGGACACACTTGCACACACAAGGTGCAATCGACACAGGCCCCCAAATTGGCGGCAACAAGGTCGGTCTTTTTAGAACGGGGGCCACGGGGTTCACCGCGCTCTGCGTCATACGTCACCACCAAGGTGTCATGGTCAAACATCGCACTTTGGAAGCGTGCATAGGGGCACATGTATTTGCACACTTGCTCGCGCATGAACCCTGCATTGCCATACGTTGCAAAGGCGTAGAAGAACACCCAGAAAAACTCCCAAGGTCCAAAACTCCAATCTTTGGCTGTGATCAACAGCTCATGAATGGGCGTGAAAAAACCAACGAAGGTGAAACCCGTCCACAAAGACAACACAATCCATGCGGTGTGCTTGTAGGTTTTTTTCAGCAACTTTTTGAATGAAAAGTCTGACTCATCCAAACGCATACGCGCCGATCGATCGCCTTCAATCTTGCGCTCGATCCACAAGAAAATTTCGCTGTACACCGTTTGTGGGCAAGCGTAGCCACACCACAGACGCCCCGCCACGGCGGTGAACAAAAACAGCGCCAAGGCCGAAATCACCAGCAAGCCTGTCAGATAGATGAAGTCTTGGGGATACAAGACCAAACCGAAGATGTAAAAGCGACGCGCCTCTAAATCAAACAACACCGCCTGACGCGAGCCCCACTCCACCCACGGCAAACCATAAAAAATGATTTGCGTGAACGCCACCAAAATCCAGCGCCAGTAAGCAAAGATCCCTTCCACAGAGCGTGGGTAGATCTTTTTTGCGGCGGCATACAGCGACACCATTTCTTCGCTGGCTTCAGCGGGAACCGCTTGAATGGGAATGACTTTTTTAGGTTCTTGATGCTCGGTCGTCATAAAAATAAATCGTTGTTTTGGTTACTTAGGCCAGAGTATCCCAAGCTTTCAGGGCTTCAGCGGAATACATCAAGGCAGGGCCGCCGCCCATGTAGACACAAATGGTTAGCATTTCCTCAAGTTCATCGCGTGTGCACCCCAATTGACGCAGCGCTTTGACATGAAACCCTACGCATCCTGAGCAGTGTTGGGTAATGCCAATCGCCAAGGCAATCAACTCTTTGTGCTTGGCGCTGATGGCGCCTTCTGCCATCGACGCTTTCGCCAATTGGCCAAATCCAAGCATGGCTTGGGACTGTGACTTGCGAAATGGCCCCAATGACGCGTTGATGTTTTGAATCAGGTCTGCATGTTCAAACGTGCTCATATGAACTCTCCCAATGAAATGTGAATACTAGGCTGACAAATGCGTGGTGCGCTTGAGATAACGCAATCCACGGCCATTAATCAAACGAAGGTTGTGCTGGCTTGAACACATCGTGGCCCGCCGCCACCCAAGCATCAATACCGCCCGCAATGGATTGCACATGGGTGTACCCCATCTGAGCCAACGACTGCGCGCACAAGGCCGCACGACCACTGGTTTTGCAATACACCACAATTTTCAAATCACGCGATTGCAACTTGGGGTTGCCCGCCATCTTGAACTCCAACATGCCACGCGACATGTGCATCGCACCGGCCAAATGGCCCGACAAATACTCATCCGTCTCTCGCACATCAATCAAGACATCGCAGGTATGGATGGCTTTGATGGCTTCATCCACTGAAATTTCTTGGGTTGTTTGTTTGGCCTCCAAGACCAATTCATGGGCAGTTTTCATGCTGTTCTCCG
>JBEEJP010000045.1:0-10500 GCA_041169125.1 Pseudomonadota bacterium | reverse complement strand
TGGTGCTCGACGAAGCCGACCGCATGTTGGACATTGGCTTCTTGCCCGACCTGCAACGCATCTTGAGCTTCTTGCCCAAGACCCGCACCACCTTGCTGTTCTCGGCCACGTTCTCGCCCGAAATCAAACGCTTGGCCGGCAGCTATTTGCAAGACCCCATCACCATTGAAGTGGCGCGCCCCAACGAAACCGCAGCCACCATCACGCAGCAGTTTTACAGCGTGGGCACGGACGACAAGTACAACGCCTTGCGTCAGCTCATCAAAGCCAACGGCATGAAGCAAGCCTTTGTGTTTTGCAACAGCAAACTCGGCTGCGCCCGTTTGGCCCGCTCGCTCGAGCGCGATGGTTTCCGTACCAGCGCCCTGCACGGCGACAAGAGCCAAGACGAACGCCTGAAAGCCCTCGAAGGCTTCAAGCAAGGCGAGGTCGACTTATTGGTCTGTACCGATGTGGCCGCGCGCGGCTTGGACATCAAAGACGTGCCCGCCGTGTTTAACTTTGACATCCCGTTCAACGCCGAAGACTATGTGCACCGCATTGGCCGCACAGGGCGTGCCGGTGCCTTGGGCCACGCCATCAGCTTTGTGTCCAACAGCGACCAACGCTTGGTGGGCGACATTGAAAAACTCCTCAAGACCAAGATCAAGCTTGAAACCGTCACGGTGGAGCAAGACCGTTCGCGTGAACGCCGCGAGCCCCGTGGTGAATCACGCGGTGAGTCGCGTGGCGAGCGTCATGACTCGGGCCGCTCACGTGAGTCACGCGCAGGCCGCGACCACGACGAGCGCCGCCGCGAAGTGGGCTATGTGCCCGCACCCCGTGTGAAGAACGACCCGTTCTTTGACAAACCCTACGAGCCCTCTGCACGCAGCACCGATGCGCCCAAGCCAGCAGCACCAGAGCCGCTGCGCAAGTCGGCCAACATCAAGCCCAAGCGGGTGGTGGCGGCTTTGTTCAAGTCGACCACTTAAAAAAAACGCGCCAACGGCGCGTTTTTTTTGGTGCTTGAGCTGGCCCGAGAACTGATCGCCGCACGCACGCAAGCTGGCCTGACGCAAGGCGATGTAGCCGCACTCATGGGCACGACCCAAAGCGACCCATTCACAGCCAAGACGTCAGTCCCAATTTGGGACTAAAATGCCAGCATGCGCGTCATTGCCGTATCCACCCTTAAGACATTCTGGGAGCAACCTGGGCGTGGAGACTCAGAGGAGCCTTTGAAAACTTGGTACGGAGAGGTCTGCCGCGCCGAGTGGAAATCGCCCGCAGAGGTTAAAGCGCATTACGGAAACGCCAGCATTGTTGGAAACAACCGAGTCGTCTTCAACATTGCAGGCAACAAATATCGGCTCATCGTCGCCTTTGCCTATCGCATGCAAATTGCCTACATCAAGTTTGTAGGCACACATGCCGAGTACGACAAAGTCGATGCGGGCACAGTGGATCAGTCGTGAGCGTTAAGGAGAACATCATGGAAATCGCACCCATCCGTACAGAGAAGGACTACCGCGCAGCGCTGCGCGTGGTGTCAACACTGGTGGATCAAGATCCGTCGCCTGACACGCCCGAAGGCGAACGCCTCGATGTGCTCTCTACCTTGATTGAGGCTTATGAGCGCAAGCACCATCCGATTGATTTGCCAGACCCTGTGGAAGCCATCAAGTTCCGTATGGACCAAGCAGGGTTGTCGGTGAAAGACCTAGAGCCGATGATCGGTCAGCCCAACCGCGTGTATGAAGTGCTCAACCACAAACGGCCCCTCACGCTACGCATGATTCGAAACTTGAACAAAGGCTTGGGTATCTCTGCCCAGGTTTTGATTGCGGAAAAAGACAACACGCCCCGATCAGCAGCGGTGTGATTTCACCGTATCGCCAGCATGGCCGCCTTAACCCTCAATGAGCGGCAGCAAAAAAACCATGAAGAAACTCTTGGATGCTGGCCCCAAAGGTTTTGAAGGCGGCATGACCACGCGCAAGCACTAAAGCATTGCGCAAACCTCCACACCCACCGCAGCCCGAGATTTGATTGAGCTGGAACGGCTGGGGCTGCTGACCCGAGTGGGTGATGGACGCTCGACGCGGTATTACCCGGCGATGGAGGGGTGGGGTGAGGATGATGGCAAGGTGGGAAAAGGCAGCGGGCAGTAAGCCAAGCTACCGGAGCTAGCCAAACTGAGGCTGAACGTGTGAGTCGATGATGGACTGCTTAAGGCTGGTTGTGGTCAGTCGCCACATTGATGTTGACTGATTGCTCACACCACATCAGACTCTCCAGCCGGGGGCGGATAGGGTCGCCCTCGCTCACATATAGCATGTCGCCCTCACCGTCCGAGCACGGCCCCAGCAGGAGGCAGACCGGTCTGCGCCAGCTCGTGCAAAAGCAAACTGAACCGCATATGCGTCATTTCGACACGTTTAACAAGGGGGAATTTTCAGGAAATTTTGCTCGATCAAGACAACGACTCGTCAGGACTTACGACATCGTTCACGTTGATTTGCAAGATTGCACCCGCATCAGATGTGGGATTCTGCCGACGATTTTCCATGTTGTTGAGCTGCATGAGGTACTGACTTTCACTGCAAGTGTTCTGCAACGAATTGGCAATTGCAATGTCAGGGATTCCGATCAAACTCAAATACAACGCGCGAAGCAGATGACGCATTCGCACATGGGCACGGTGCATTTCAACTCCATCAAGAACAGCTCCCTTCGAAGCCTCATCCCAATGGGTGTAGTAATTTCGAGTCTCAACCCAGCTCTGTGGCACGACGCCATCACCGCCCAATATGTGCATTCTCATATCGACCGGCAATCGCTCCACTAACGCTGTCAAACGCTTGCGAAGCGATATCTCGTTTCCATATTTAATTCGCGCGCGCAATGCATCTTTGTGATCAGATGCGATGTGTTGAGGGATCGCATTAGAAAGTGCTTGTCTGACCCCCTCGTACTTCTCCACTGTTGCGTAAAGCCCCGGCAGAATTGCACGATGCAACCCCTCAAGAGCTTGCATGAGAGATAGAAACTCAACGTGCAGCCAGAGTTTTTCCGAGTTCAATACACTCAAAGCGAGTTGACTTGGCATGGCCACAGAATCGTAGATTTCAAACCAGCGTTTAACAATCTGCTCAAGCGCAACACCAGTGTTGTTGCGCAACATGTAGAAGTTATGATGATTTTGAAAACTGCAATATTTCGCTTCGCGTAGTGCAACAAGAATCTGGACATTAGGTCCATCATCCGCTAGCTTTGCTGAAATCTGATCTGGCGCCATTGCGGAACCGGAGGCGAGTGAGAGCAATGTGGTTGCCTTACCAACTTGCTCGAAATACCACTCCAAGTCCTTGGGCGTACTTGGCCTAATTCGCAGATACGCACTCGTCTGAATAGATATGTTGGACTTTGCATTGCCAGATGTACTCCAACCATAGCCGAAAACCAACTTTGCGGAGATGCAGGGCACCTCAAATTCCTCTTCTGGAATTTTTTCCAATCGATAGTTCAAACTGAATGGGACACCTTCCGCGGGATCTGGCAATGTTTGTGTCAAACATGATCGGCAAAGCCAAAGATGGAGACCTGGTATTCGAACCGCTACTTCACTGTAAAGAGATTCCTGAAAAACATGTGCTCCAACAATTACCCAACTAGAATCAAGCCTCTCAGATTGCCGCAATCCTGCGTCTCCAAAACTCATATCCGTGCCAGCACTTGATGCCTGCAACATGGAGACATACTCACTCCCAGTCGTCACTCCATGCACGACAGGATATGTTTGTAAATTCCCAGCATGTACCGCACCGCGACGCGGAGAGAATGAATCCTGAAGTGTCAACGTTGCACGCTGTGATGACCATGACAGTGAACCTGAAATCTTCATTGATTCAGCCGCACTAGACACCGTCCACTCGCCGTTTAGTTCAACTGGATTTGGAATTGAGTAGGTGGTCAAAAAATCATCCTCTTGAATTACGAAGTAAACGCCTTCGCCAACGTCGATTCGAACGTCGTCATAGGCTTGACGAAAGACTCTATAAAGCTGCGCGAAAGGCCAAAGCGCTCGGCCATGCCGACTGTCTGCAATTTATTGATTGATTCATTCATACCTATCAACTTTCTGTGGATTTGGTTTTGCGTGGTTTCTTCGCAGCCGGGACAGACAGCAAACTGGTGATGCGTTGATACAACTCAAACAAAAACGCCACGCGTTCGGCGTCTGAGGAATAGGCTTTTTTGCCTCCGCTCGGCACGTAGGCGGCATCGACTGCGGCGTCTAGTTTTTGGTGTGCCTTGAGTAAAGCGGGTGGCATGGTGAGTGGGTCGTACAAGTCGGCCAAAGACGCGCCTGCGAACTGGGCACGAGCATCGAGTACGCCTTGCGCGGCTTGCTCGATGGCGGTGCGGTGTTTGTCGCTGAGTGGCTCGCCTGCGAAACCGGGCCAAGGGGAGTTGTTGTAGACGATGGTGTTGGAGTAGCGGAAATCACTTTTAAGTCGCCCACAGGTGAACCGCATGAAGGCGTTGTGCATGGCGCTGGTCATGACGCCAAAGTGGAAAAGTCCTGCTTCATATATTGCAAGACACAAATTGCTGACGATGGTCTCACCGCTGTCAAATCCAATAGGGATGTAAGTACGCCGCTCAGATGAAACACTTGGAACGATGAGATAGCTACCACCTGTGTGTGAGACAAACGCAAACTCTGTAGGTGTTGCTGCCAAGTCACGTGTTGCAGCTCTACTGCTTTCAAGGCGGAATTTTCTGACTGCATCCAACCTCAATCTAAGAAATGGTATTTCCCGCAGCAGCTTAGGTGGGCACCCGTCTAACCAAAGGCAGAACCTTTGCCCGCCATTGATGAACTCTTCTGCGCCAATGTAAGTCCGAACGAATGGGATCATTTCAGGGTGAGCTGATTTGAGTTCAGCTGCCTCTTGACTGGTCAAAATGAAATTGCCGCCGTCAATGGGCTGATTGCCAAAGCGAATATCTGGTACAGCACAAATAGGCTTGCTGCGCCGGGGCAGCACCAAGTCGGGACCATCGACCAAGTAAGGATTGATGTTCTTCGCAGGCACAGCCAAAGGCGTGCCTTTGATGTCTTCGTATTCGTAGATGGTTTTATTGCTGATGTTCTGCAAGCCAAAGCCGATGATCACGCAATGAACGGCGGCTTTTCCTTTGGCTTCATTGCTCCAGTTGAACGTGCGGTGCGCAAATTGAATGCGAATGCCTTGGCCGAGCATCCAGCCCCAAAGCACGCCAACTTGCTCACCTTGGGTGATGCTGTTGGTTGATACAAATGCGCAGCGACAATTCGTTTCGGAGTTTACGTAGCGGGCAGCCTTGACGTACCAAGCTGTCACAAAATCGAGTAGTCCTGAGTTGTCGATGCCTTCAAAAACGAGTCGTGCGTCTTCGCGTTGGGCATCGTCCATGAATTTGGCACCGATAAACGGCGGATTGCCCAACACATAGCTGCATTGCTGCGCAGGCAGCACCTCGTTCCAGTTCAGCCGCAGGGCGTTGCCGTGTTGAATGTGTGGCGTGCTTTTAAGCGGGATGCGTGCAAAGTACAAACCAAACTCCACGCTCACGCGCAGGTTCATTTGGTGGTCTACCAGCCACAGGGCCACTTGGGCAATTTGTGCGGGAAATTCTTCAATCTCAATGCCGTAAAACTGGTCCACGTTCACGCCAATGAGGTTGTTCACATCCACACTCAGTTGGCCTTTGTGGGTGCTTAGCTCGTTGTCGGCGCGCAGCACTTGCAGCTCTAGCTCGCGCAGCTCTCGGTAGCTGATGACCAAAAAGTTGCCGCAGCCGCAGGCGGGGTCGAAGAAGTTGAGTTGTTTGAGCTTGCGATGAAACTCTTGCAGCTTTTGGCGGTTGCCTTTGATGCGGCCAAACTCGGCATGCAGCTCGTCCAAGAACAAAGGCTTGATGAGTTTGAGGATGTTGGCCTCTGACGTGTAGTGCGCGCCCAAGTTGCGACGCGCTTTTTCGTCCATGATGCTTTGAAACAAGCCACCAAAAATGGCGGGGCTGATGGCCGACCAGTCAAGTGCACACGCATTTAGCAGCGCTTCGCGCATGGCGGTGCTGAAGTCGGCCATGGGCAGGGTTTCTTCAAACAGCTTGCCGTTGATGTACGCAAACGTGCCCAGCTGTTCGTCCAAGTTTTTGCTGCGTTGGTCCTCGGCGGTGTTGAGCACCTGAAACAACTGGCTCAAGCGTGGGCCAAGGTCAGAGCCATCGGGGGCGGTGCGTTCTTCTACAAAGTCTCTAAACGACTGCGCGGGCTGAAAGATGCCCGTGTCGTCGGCAAACAAGCAAAACAGCAAGCGCACCAGCAGCACTTCGAGTGCGTGGCCTTCGTAGCCGCTGGCTTTGAGGGCGTCGTGCAAGCGGCCCATGCGTTCAGCCGCTTTGATGTTGACGGGGTCTTCTGCCCGAATGTCTTGCACCTTGTAGCCCGCCAGCAAGCCAAACAGCTTGACGTGTTTGTGCAGGTGCTTGAGTTCAAACTCCACGGTGTCGCCCGTGGCCAATAGGCGCACGCGAAAGCGGGCAAAGTCGCACACCACCACCAGCTGCGGCAGGTCACGCTCGGGCAGGTTGTGCAGGTAGCCCACGGCTTGGTCTAGCGCGTCGTCTAAGTTTTTGCCGCGCGATTTGTGTTCCACCAGCAGCACGCCGGGCCAAAACAAATCGGCGTAGCCTTGCGCGCCGCCAAGCTTTTTGACGTTCAGCTCAAACGTGGCAACGCGTTTGTCGGTGATGCCAAAGACTTCGAAGAAGGCAATCCAAAAGGGTTTGGCTTCGCTGTCTTCGTTGCTGGCATCTGCCCACGTTTTGCTAAAAAGCAATGCCCTCGATTTAATTTCGTTCCAATTAAGACCCATTTAGTTCTCAAAAAATGAGACCGAATGGTAATGGAAAGTTTTCTATTTTGGGTCTAGGGTAACCCGGTAGATGTAATTTAAAGGGGCAAGGGCTAGGCGAGTGGGTCCAGCGTTTGCGGGCACTTCACGCTCACACGCTGCCACGCGCGGGCCTCTTGCACTGTCAAGTGCGTGTCTTCGGTGTCTAGCTTGGCGGCGCTCAAGCAGCCACCCCACACGCAGCCGTCGTCGAGGCAAATCACGTCGGGGCGGTCTTCGATGTGAACGGTGGACCAATGGCCAAAGGCCACGCGCACATTGGCGCTTAAGCGGCCTGGCACATCAAACCATGGCATCAAATGCGGGGGGGCTTGGTCTGCGCTTTCTTTGACGCTGAAGTCCATGGCGCCGTGTGCGTCGCAAAAGCGCAAACGGGTGAGGGCGTTGACGATCACGCGCAAGCGGTCTGCGCCGGTTAAGTCGTCATGCCACACATTGGGCATGCCGCCATACATCTGTGGCATGAACTGCACCCAGTCGTCGCTGCGCAGCACAGTTTCAACTTCACCTGCGAGGGCCAGGGTTTGCTGCGCGGTCCATTGCGGCAGCACACCTGCATGCACCATCAACACATGGCCCACTTGTAGGCCCAAGTGTTGGTGGCGCAGCCAGTGCAGCAGGGCATCGCGGTCGGGCGCTGTCAAGATGTCTTGAATGGTGTCTTGCTGGTTGGGCTGGCGCACGCCACGCGAGACGGCAAGCAAATGCAAATCGTGGTTGCCCAGCAAGCACTGGGCGCTGCTGCCATAGCCCATCAAACGGCGCAGCACCTGTGCGTTGTGCGGGCCACGGTTGACCAAATCGCCCAACACATACAGGGTGTCTCGGCTGGGGGAGAACGCCAGGTGTGCCAACAAACGTTCGAAGGCTTCGTCGCAGCCTTGAATATCGCCAATCAAGTAAAGTGCCATGCTGGAGATTGTCATGGATGTTTTGTTGATTGTTTGTCTCACGCTGCTCAACGGCGTGTTTGCCATGTCTGAAATGGCGCTGGCCTCAAGCCGCAAGGCTCGCTTGGCCGCATTGGCCGAAACGGGCGACAGTGGCGCGCGTGCCGCCTTGCGTTTGCTGGACCAGCCCACCCAGTTTTTGTCGACGGTGCAAATTGGCATCACCTCGATTGGTGTGCTCAACGGCATCGTGGGCGAGGCGGCCTTCAGTGACGATTTTTCGTATTGGTTGCTCGCCCAAGGCGTGCCCGACAACTTGGCGGCAGGTTTGGCCACTGCCTTTGTGGTGACGCTCATCACCTTCAGCACCATTTTGTTTGGCGAGTTGGTGCCCAAGCGCATTGGCCAGTTGTTTCCCGAATCGGTGGCCCGTGTGGCCGCCCCCATGATGTTGGCGTTGGCCACTTTGGCCAAGCCCTTTGTGCATTTGCTCTCGGCCAGCACCAGTGCCATGTTGAAGTTGCTGCGTGTGGATGTGCATGGCGCACGCACCGTGACCGAGGAAGAAATTTCTGCCAGCTTGCTGGAAGGGGTCGATGCAGGCTTGATCGAACAGCACGAGCACCAAATGGTGCAAAACGTGTTCAACCTCGATGACCGTCCGCTCACCTCCATCATGGTGCACCGCTCGGACATTGAGTGGCTCGATGCCAAACTGCCTGTCCCCCAAGCCTTGGCCCAAGTGGGCGCCAGTGGTGCGCACTCGTGGTACCCCGTGTGCCGTGGCGACTTGGACAACGTGGTGGGCGCAGTGAGTGTGTCTCAGTTGCTGCGTTTGCCACCGAGCACCGACATGACGGTGGAGGCCTTGGCCAAGCCCGTTGCTTTTGTGCCCGAAACCCTCAGTGGCATGGATTTGTTAGAGCAGTTTCGCAAGCCCGCCGAACGCGCCACGGCACATGGCCGCATGGTGTTGGTGGTGGACGAATATGGGGTGGTGCATGGTTTGCTCACGCCGCGTGATTTGCTAGAGGCCATCACGGGCGAACTGTTGCAAGCCACGCCCACCGAAGAGGCATGGGCCATTCAGCGTGACGATGGCTCGTGGCTGATCGATGGTTTGATGCCCGTGAGTGAATTCAAAGCCCGCTTGGGTATCAAAGAGCTGCCAGACGAAGACCGCGGTATTTACAACACGGTGGCGGGTTTGCTCATGGCCATTTCAGGCGCACTGCCCGCCGAGGGCGATGTGGTGGAGTTTGGGCGTTGGCGCTTTGAGGTGATGGACTTGGATGGCCGTCGCATCGACAAACTCTTGGTGAGCCAAGTTCTTAATAACGAGGACGCTCCACCCGTTTGAACGGCACTTGGTACATCCACACGGGGCGGCCATCACGACAGGTGAGGGTGGCTGTGGGCACCAAGTCTTTGGCTTCAAACTCAAGGCTGACCAACCACGCGCCACGGCGCAATTCGGCGTCGGCTTTCTCCACCGCACGGGGCATGCTCTCGGGGCGTTGGAACATGTAGACCACATCAAAGCTGCGCCAATCGACCAGCCAAATATCGCCTTGGCGAATGCGTGCAAACGAGCAACGCATGGCGCTCAACACGCGCAAGGGCCAGCTCATTTCCACACCGTGCAACTCAGCGCGTGGGTAGGCTTGGCGCAAGGCGATCAGCCCATCGCCCATGCCGCTGCCTGCATCCAAAATGCGTGCGCCGGCGGGCAGGGTGATGTGCTCTGGCATTTCGCGCAGGGCTTGTTTGGGCGTGGGGAACAGCGGTGCGTCACGCCACGCTTTGCGTGGGTAAATCAACACAATCAGGCCCAGCAAAAACAGCCACGCGATGGGTGGCACGCTCAGGGTGCTTGATGAGACCACCATCGACATCGGAAAGCCCAGCACGATCAAAGCTTTGCGCATGGGTGTGTGGCCAAAGCGGCTTAAAAAACCACCCCAAAACGCAGCCAGTACCAAGGCGATGGTTTCGCTCAAGCCCACACTGAGCAGTGCTTTGAAAATAAGCCAAGACGAGCCCCAAGCAAGCAGGGCGGGAAGGGGCCATGTCATGAATTTCATGAGGGGAATCATAGAGCCAATGTGACAGCCAATCGCCTTGAATTTGATTGAGAATCAAGGGCAATGGAATTCGTTTGAAAACTACATGAACCAGCCCGCCACACAGACACTCAGCACCGTCGACGACATGCGCCAAACCCTGCGCCGTATCAGCCACCTCAAAGGGCGTCAGCCAGATGCCCAGTCGCTGCAAGAGGTGCGTGCTTTGGTGTCCGCGTTTGACCGACGCGATTTGTTGATTGAACACCTGCATGTGTTGAATGACACCTACCGTGGTTTGTACGAGCGGCATTTGGTGGCCTTGGCCCATGACATGAAGCTGCCCATGGCCGAGGTGTTTGAGGTGGCCACGTTCTACCATCACTTCGAGGTGTTGCCCAACGATGCCAAGCCCGCAGCGCTCACCGTGCGTGTGTGCGATGGCCTGAGCTGCGAGATGGGCGGTGCCAAACAGCTGTTGGCCAAGTTGCCCAGCCTCTTGGGTGGCGATGTGCGTGTGGTCAGTGCGCCTTGCGTGGGCCGCTGCGAACAAGCGCCTGTGGCGGTGGTGCACCACAACGCAGTGCCACACGCCAC
>JBEEJP010000044.1:0-10549 GCA_041169125.1 Pseudomonadota bacterium | reverse complement strand
CCGAGCTTGCGGTAGGCCGTGCTGTCTTGCGACAAACGGCGCAGGTCTTTGACCAAGGGGTTGTCACGCGAGGTGATCACGTTCATCGCAACACCTCCGCCACGGGCGCAAACGATTTGCGGTGCCAAGGGGTCGCACCATGTTCTTTGAGGGCCTGCAAGTGCGCCGCTGTGCCATAACCTTTGTGCCCATCAAACCCGTACTGGGGGTATTGCACATGCAGCTCTTGACACCACCGGTCGCGGTACACCTTGGCCAAAATAGATGCGGCAGAAATGGCTTGCACTTTGCTGTCGCCCTTGACAATGGCTTCAGCCAATACATCCAGCACAGGCAAACGGTTGCCATCCACCAACACTTTGGTGGGTTTCAAGCGCAAACCTTCCACGGCACGACGCATCGCCAACATGGTGGCTTGCAAGATATTGAGCTCGTCAATTTCTTCAACCGTGGCCTCTGCAATCGAGCAGCACAAAGCCTTGGCACGAATTTCGTCATACAAACGCTCGCGCTTCAGGGGCGTGAGTTTTTTGGAGTCGGCCAGACCGGCAATCGGATTCAAGTCATCCAAGATCACAGCGGCTGCCACCACAGGGCCCGCCAACGGACCTCGGCCAGCCTCGTCCACCCCAGCGATCAAGCCTGGGGCATCCCAAATGAGTGGCGCTTGTTCAGCGCGCAAGAACTTTTTCGATCGCATGGGTCGCCAGTGCGGGGGTGTCACGACGCAGCGTGTGATGCAGCGTCGCAAAGCGTTGTTCAACGGCAGCTGCGGCAGCAGGATGATTCAGCCACTGCAACACCTCATGTGCCAGCGCATCTGGCGTGGCCGCGTCTTGCAGCAACTCGGGCACAACAAAGTCTTGGCACAAGATGTTGGGCAAACCCACCCAAGCCTGCAGTTTTTTGCGTCGCATGATTTGCCAGCTCAGCCAGTTCATGTTGTAGGCAATCACCATGGGGCGCTTGAACAATGCGGCCTCTAACGTGGCCGTACCGCTGGCAATGAGGGTGACATCGCAAGCCGCCAGTGCGGTGTGCGATTGACCATGAAGGACGAGCAGATTGGGCACGCCACCCACCTCTTGCACCAGCGCATCAATGCGCGCTCGCAAGGCCGGCATGGCGGGCAGCACAAAGTGCAAGCCCGGTTGTTGTTTGGCCATGCGTTGGGCAGCTTGCAAAAAACGATGCGCCAAATACTCAATTTCAGAACTACGACTGCCCGGCAACAAAGCCACAACAGTCGCATCTTGTGGCAAACCCAGTGCTGTACGTGCAGCGCCACGGTCTGGCACATCCGCAATGGTGTTCGCTAACGGGTGGCCCACATACGTGGCGTCAATGCCGTGCTGTGCCAGCAAATCCGTCTCAAATGGAAAAATGCACAGCACATGGTCCACGCTTTGGCGAATTTTCTCAACACGGTCCGCACGCCATGCCCAAATCGAGGGGCACACAAAGTGAATGGCTGGGATGCCTTGGGCTTTGAGGTCGCGCTCTAGATCGAGGTTGAAGTCTGGCGCATCCACACCAATGAACGCGCTCGGTGGATGGGCCAACAAACGCTCACGCAACTGATGGCGGATGCCCACAATTTCGCGGTAGTGGCGCAACACTTCCACATAGCCCCGCACCGCGAGTTTTTCGTAAGGCCACCAAGGCTCAAACCCCTGTGCAGCCATTCGCGGCCCACCGATACCGGCACTGTGCATATCGGGCCACTTGTCACGCATGCCACCGAGCAACAGGCCCGCCAGCAAATCGCCCGAGGCCTCGCCTGCAACCAGCGAGAAAGACAGGGCCTCGGCCATGACGCTCAGCGAATGATGCCGCGTTGCGGCGATGTTTGGTTCAAGAAGTCCAGCATCATGGCCACATCGGGCGCGGCTTCTGGCTTTTCTTGGGTCAAGGCGGCAATGCGTGTTTTGGCTTGCTCGAGCGTCAAGTCATCGCGGTACAAGGCTTTGTGCATGGCCTTCACAGCGCTGATGCGCTCCGCAGAGAAACCTCGACGACGCAAACCTTCAAAATTCATCGAACGCGGCTCAGCAGGTTGACCTTGACACATCACAAAGGGGGGCACGTCTGCAAACAAGAGTGAATGCATGGCACTGAAACTGTGCGCGCCGATTCGCACAAATTGATGCACCACGGTGAAGCCGCCCAAAATCACCCAGTCGCCCACATGCACATGGCCCGCCAGCTGCGCGCTATTGGCAAAAATGGTGTGGTTGCCAACCATGCAGTCATGCGCCAAGTGCACATACGCCATGATCCAGTTGTCATTGCCAACCTTGGTCACGCCTGCATCACCGGGAGAACCAATGTTGAAGGTACAAAATTCACGAATGGTGTTGCGGTCGCCGATGATCAGTTCGCAAGGCTCGCCTGCGTACTTCTTGTCTTGTGGAATTGCGCCCAGCGAGTTGAACTGAAAAATGCGGTTGTCATTGCCAATCGTGGTGTGCCCTTCGATCACGCAATGCGGCCCCACGGTGGTGCCCGCCCCAATGCGCACATGGGGACCGATGATGGTGTAAGGCCCCACTTGGACCGAGCTGTCGAGCTCGGCTTTGGGGTCAACAATGGCAGTGGCGTGGATGAGGCTCATCGTCTACTGTTCAACGTAGGAAGGTTTAGGCGATCGAGCGCATGGTGCACATCAAGTCGGCCTCTGTGGCCACCACGTCGCCCACTTTGGCACGTGCTTTGAATTTAAAAATACCGGCCTTCATGCGCTCCAACTCAACTTCCAAAGTCAGCTGGTCCCCTGGCTCCACGGGGCGCTTGAAACGCGCACCGTCAATGCCTGCAAAGTAGTACACCGTTTTGTCATCAGGCGCTGCACCCAAGGTATCAAAGGCCAACAAAGCGGCGGCTTGCGCCAAGGCTTCCAAAATCAACACGCCAGGCATCACGGGATGATGAGGGAAATGACCTGTGAAATGAGGTTCATTCATCGTCACGTTTTTAAGCGCTTTGATGCTCTTGCCTTTTTCAATTTCCAATACACGGTCCACCAACAAAATGGGATAACGGTGTGGCAACTGCTTCAAGATTTGGTGAATATCCATGCTCATTTTTTTTGACTTTCTAAAGCTGATTCAAGAGATTTGATGCGGTCGCGCAGACGGTGCAATTGGCGCAAGGTTGCGGCGTTTTTCTCCCACGACGCATTGTCGTCGATTGGAAACACTCCGCTGTATTGGCCCGGCTGGCGAATGGAGCGCATCACCACAGAAGCCGCTGACACATGAACACCATCTGCCAACTCCAAATGCCCCAACACGACAGCGCCGCCGCCCACCGTGCAATGCGCGCCAATGCGTGCACTGCCAGCGACACCGGCACAACCTGCCATTGCTGTATGGGCTCCTACATGCACGTTGTGCCCAATTTGCACCAAGTTGTCGAGCTTGACGCCGTCTTCAATGACCGTGTCATCCAAGGCGCCACGGTCAATGCAGGTGTTGGCCCCAATCTCTACATCATTGCCAATGCGAACTGCGCCGAGTTGTTCAATTTTTTCCCAGCGTCCTTCGAACAAGGCAAACCCAAAACCGTCTGCACCGATGACCACACCCGCATGCACGATGCAACGCTCACCGATACAGCAATCTTCGCCCACGGTGACTCGCGATTTGAGCCAGGTGTTCGCACCTACACGTGCACCGCGCTCCACCACACACAGGGGGCCAATACGTGCTGTGGAATCGACGTGTGCCTCGGGGTGAATCACGGCACTGGGGTGGACCAAGGGTTCGCCATTCACCCGCGTGTGTTGCCGCCACAGCTGCGTGACTCTGGCAAAGTAGTGATACGGGTTGTCTGCCACGATCAAGGCCGCACCGACTTGGGCCGTTTCAGCCACGGCGCCAGAGACAATGACACACCCCGCCCGCGTGGTCGTCAGTTGAGATTGGTATTTGGGATTGCTTAAAAAACTCAGCGCATCCGCTTGCGCTGTGTCAAGCGGCGCGAGTCTTTGAATCAGATGTTGAGGGTCCCCAATGAGGCGACCACCCAAGCTCTCTGTGATTTGGCCGAGACTCAGTGCCACGGCAAATTATTTGGCTGCGTTGATGACCTTCAGCACTTTGTCAGTGATGTCGTGCTTGGGGTTGATGTAGACAGCCTCTTGCAGCACGAGGTCGTATTTTTCAGTTTCAGCGACTTGCTTGATGACGCGATTGGCACGCTCCAACACTTGTTGGAACTCCTCGTTCTTGCGCGCGTTCAATTCCTCTTGGAATTCACGACGCTTGCGTTGGAAGTCACGGTCTTGTTCACCCAACTGCTTCTGGCGTGAAATGCGCTGCGACTCTGACAGAGTGGGTGCCTCGCGCTCGAATTTTTCAACCGCCGCTTTGAAAGTTTTCTCGGCATCGACCAAGTCTTTTTCACGCTTAGAAAATTCTTGTTCCAGTTTGCTTTGCGCCTGTTTGGCCGTGTTCGACTCTTTGAAAATACGATCGGTATTGATGAAACCGATGCGAATCTCTTCGGCCTGCGCGCACAGCGCAGCCACACCCAAGACAAGAGCCAGAGAAATTTGACGAGTCATCGTAGTCATTAGAAAGACGTCCCAATTTGGAATTGCAATTGCTGAATTCTATCGCCTGTGAATGCACGTGCGGGACGCGCCCAAGCAAAACGCAAGGGGCCCATGGGAGAAACCCAACTCAAGCCCACACCGTAGGCGCTGCGCAATTGTGAGAAATTGATTTTCTCAAACTCGCCATAGACGTTACCCATGTCATAAAAACCGTACAAGCGCAAAGTTCTGTCATTGCCCGCACCTGGGAATGGCATCAAGAACTCCGTATTGAGTGTGACTTTTTTAGCACCACCGATGACAGGGCCCGTGATGTCTCGCGGACCGAGCGTTCCTTGTTCAAAACCACGAACAGAACCTAAACCACCCGAATAGTAGTTTTTATAAAACGGCAGCGTTTGACCGTTTAAACCTTTACCGAGCCCCACATCCGCATTGAACGCAAACGTGTACTGCTTGCTCAGCGGAACGTACTGTTGATACTGCCCCCCCAACTTTGCAAAGCGTGCGTCTCCCATGGCGCCGAGTTCAGAGTTGAAGCGGATGAACTTACCGTTGTTGGGGTTCAGGTAGCTGTCACGGCTGTCTCGTGCCCAACCGGCTGTGATCGGTACGTTTTGCGCAGCACAGCCAAACTGCTGACAGAGTTGGGCATGCACGCCCAACATATTGGTCCCCGGCACGAGCTCTGTTCTTTCTGCCGCCGCCCCCACAAACACCCGATCCAACTCGCTGAAAGGCAAGCCAAAACGCAGCCCCAAACCGGAGGTGATCAAACGGTAGTTGCCGCCCTGCTCCACATAGGGCTTGCTCGAGCGGTGGTAAAACTCAAACGTACGCGAGACGCCATCTTCCGTGAAATACGGATTCGTGGTGTTGATCACATAGTACTGATTGAATTTACTGGTGCTGACCTGTAAACCCAAGTTTTGACCAGAGCCAAACACGTTGTCTTGTTGAATACCGAAAGTCAACGTCATTTTTTCAGCGCTCGAAAAACCAGCACCCAAGCTCAACATACCTGTTGGCTTTTCAACCACGTTCACATTTAAATCCACTTGATCTTGGGTGGACGGCACTTCTTGCGTGTCGATTTCGACATCCTTGAAGTAACCCAAACGGTTCACGCGATCGCGTGACAAGCGAATCTTTTCACCGTCATACCAAGACGCTTCAGTTTGACGGAATTCACGACGCACAATTTGGTCGCGGGTGCGGTTGTTGCCCACAATGTTGATACGACGCACATAGGCTCGGCGCGCGGGGTCGGCCACCAGCACCAACTTCACACGGTTGGTTGCACGATCAATCTCAGGGCGCACATCGGTACGGGCAAAAGCAAAACCGAAGTTACCGAAATATTCATTGAAGGCTTTGGTGGTTTTTGCCACCTCGTCGGCGTTGTAGGCTTTGCCGGCTTGAATTTCGATGAGTGACTTGAACTCATCATCTTTACCGAGGTAATACCCCTCCATGGCGACTTCAGACACCACAAAACGGTCACCCTCGGTGACGTTGATGGTGATGCTGATGTCTTGCTTGTTGGGTGAAATCGCCACTTGGGTTGAGTCAATACGAAACTCCAAGTAACCGCGTGCCAAGTACCAAGCTCGCAAAGTCTCTAAATCGGCGTTGAGTTTCGTGCGCGAATAACGATCCGATTTGGTGTACCAACTCAACCAATTGCCTGTGCCTTGGTCAAATTGATCCAACAATTTGGCTTCATCGAATGCCTTGATCCCCACCACGCGCATTTCCTTGATTTTGGCCAGATCGCCTTCGACCACCGTGAATGACAGATTCACACGGTTGCGTTCTGCAGGTGTGATGGTGGTAATGATTTCCGCGCCATACAGACTACGGTTCACATACTGGCGCTTGAGCTCTTGCTCAGCGCGATCTGCCAAGGCTTTGTCAAAAGGCCGCCCTTCGGCCAAGCCGATGTCTTTGAGTGCTTTTTTCAACGTATCTTTGTCAAACTCTTTGGTCCCGATGAACTCAACCGCAGCAATGTTGGGGCGCTCTTCCACAATCAACACCAACACATCGCCATTGACTTCAATGCGAACGTCTTTGAACAAGCCCAAAGCAAACAAGCTGCGAATCGCGGCTGCGCCTTTTTCGTCTGTGTAGTTATCGCCTACGCGAAACGGCACAGAGGCAAACACAGTCCCTGGCTCGACCCGCTGTAAACCTTCCACGCGAATATCACGCACGGTGAAAGGGTCGGCAGCCAGCGCCGTCAAGGCCATCACGGTACCCGCAAGAAATGCGGCCGTTTGAGCCAGTGTGGTTCGAGGAAATTGTGAAAGTTGCATAGGTATATGAAGGATGTTCGGGTGGTTTTATGGAAGCCACCCTAGGCGAACCACATCGTTGAAAAAAGAAAAAACCATCAGAGTCACAAGTGCTGCAAAACCCGCACGCTGCAAGGCGTCTAGCCACTCTTGCGAGGGAGGGTTTCCTGTGCAGGCCTCATAAAGATAATACAACAGGTGCCCGCCATCGAGCACCGGCAAAGGCAGCAGGTTAAACACCCCTAAGCTGACGCTGACCAATGCCAAATAGCTCAGATACGAAGCCAGCCCTAAATTGGCAGAACGCCCTGCGTAGTCGGCCATCACAAGTGGGCCGCTCAAGTTATCCAAGGAGGCATGCCCGGTAAGTAAACGCCCCACCATGCTGAGTGTCATGGTGCTGACCTCCCAGGTTTGGGCAACCGCTTGAGACAAGCCGTCCACCCAGCCATACTGAACCCAGACTTTGGCGGGCGGCTCTCCAACCTGAACACCCATACGCCCAACCCATTGATCGCCATCGTGCCAGCGCTCAGGCGTGACCTCTATCTGCAAATACCGCCCCTCGCGTGAGATGTCCCAGATCTGTGCCGTGGGCGTTTGCGCGCTGCCACTCAGGCGCACTTTGCGCCTCAAAGTAGGCCCATCGCTCACCACGTCGCCATCGATGCGCAGCACTTCATCACCACGCTTCAAACCGGCCAGGTCGGCAGGCAGCCCTGGTTGAACGTCGCCCAACACAGCACGGCTCCACGCCCCCAAGAAACCACGCGCTTGCCACGCGGTGTTGTCTTTGCTCTGTGCTTGGTCAGGCAACTGCGCCACACGCAACACATGCGAGGTTTGTTTACCTTGGGGCTGAACGTCCAAATAAATCGCCTCTGGGCCTTGCTGCAACACCCACCACCGCAAAGCATCGAGTGAGGCCATGTCTTGCAAGTTGTCTGCGGACAGCCCTGCGCGCAACACCGTGTCACCACTGCGCAGACCGGCAAGCTCTGCCACTGACCCCACCACCGGAGCAGACAGCGTGGCGCGGGTCTCGTATTGCCCTAGCCAAAACGTCGCGGCATACAAACCCACCGCCAACATTAAATTGGCCAAGGGGCCCGCCGACACAATCGCAGCCCTTGCCCACAAAGGTTGGCGATTGAATGCCATCGGCAAGTCGTGCGAAGACACCTCCCCTTCGCGCTCGTCCAGCATCTTCACATAGCCCCCAAAAGGAATCAGGCCGATGCAAAACTCCGTGTCTTGACCGGGATGAGGTCGGCGCGATTTCCAACGCAACAAGGGCTGACCAAAGCCCACCGAAAACGTCAACACTTTCACGCCGCAAGCCACGGCCACGCGGTAGTGCCCCCACTCGTGCACGGTGATGAGCACACCTAGCGCGAGCAAGAAAGCAAACAGGGTCATGCTTTATCGCGCCAAGAGACGCACAGCGCCTTCGGCGACCGCACGCGCTTGCGCATCCAATGCCAACAAATCGTCTAGGTTATGCGGCACTGCGGGTGACATTTGGGCCATGCAACTTTGATTGACTGCATGGATTTGGTCAAAGCGAATGCGGCGCTCTAAAAATGCGGCCACAGCCACCTCGTTCGCGGCATTGAGCACTGCCGTCGTGCCGGGTGATGCACGCAAAGCGTCCCATGCCAAGTGAATGCCGGCAAAGCGCTCGGGATGACCATGGTCATCCAAGGCCTCAAAGGTCATGGCTGACAAGGCATGAAAGTCCAACGCCTGTGAGCCTGACGTCATACGCTGTGGCCAGCTCAGGCCATAAGCAATCGGCACGCGCATATCTGGCGTTCCAAGCTGCGCCACGACGGAGGTGTCGCGGTACTGCACCATCGAGTGAATGATGCTTTGTGGGTGAATCACCACCTCCAACCGTTCAGGTGGTAACCCAAACAAATAGCGCGCTTCAATCACCTCAAGCGCCTTGTTCATCATGGTGGCGGAGTCCACCGAAATCTTTCGACCCATCACCCAATTAGGGTGTGCGCAGGCTTGCTCGGGTGTGACATCTTTCAAAGTGGCCACATCGCGTGTGCGAAACGGCCCACCCGATGCGGTGAGGATGATTTTCTCAACACGGGCATCCCAAGTGGCGGGATCTTCTGGCAAAGATTGAAAAATGGCGGAGTGTTCGCTGTCAATCGGCAACAACGTGGCGCCGCCTTGTTTGACCGCATCTAAAAACACCTCGCCGCCGACGACCAAGGCCTCCTTGTTCGCCAACAGCAATCGCTTACCCGCACGCGCTGCAGCCAAGCAAGGCGACAACCCCGCAGCGCCCACAATGGCGGCCATCACGGCATCTACCTCGGGATGGGCAGAAATTTCATCCAGCGCCGCAGCACCGCTGAGGACTTGGGTAGACAGCCCCTCTGCTTGCATTTTGTCTTGGAGCTGTTGTGCAGCTTCGGGCTGGACCATCACCGCAAAGCGAGGCTTGAACTGCGCGCACTGGCGCAACATCACATCAACTTGGGTGGCCCCTGACAGTGCAAACACTTGAAAGCGCTCAGGGTGACGCGCCATCACATCTAAGGTATTGGTCCCGATGGATCCGGTGGATCCGAGAACCGTGACGTGTTGCTGCTTCACACCGATTGCGCCAACATCATGGCCAAAGGTAAGGCGGGCAACAAAGCATCCACACGATCGAGCACACCGCCGTGACCTGGCAGCAACTGGCTGCTGTCTTTCATGCCCGCACTGCGCTTGACCAAAGACTCCACCAAATCGCCCACCACACTCATCAGGGTGAGAAACAGTGTCGCCAAGATCAAGAAGGGGGTACCTCGGCTGTACAAGCGGGTGTAGAGACTCGGTCCATCCACGGCGTACTGCGTGTCGACCCAAATCCAAACACAGGCCATGAGCAACACGCCCACCATGCCACCCCACACGCCTTCCCAGCTTTTGCCAGGACTGATGGCTGGGGCGAGTTTGCGACGTCCGAATGCACGCCCAGAAAAATACGCGGCAATGTCAGCCATCCAGACCAAGAACAGCACCGACAACAAGAAGTTAACACCCATCACCTTGGCTTGGTACATCGCCGACCAGGTGAGCCACAAGGCCAGCACGCCCACCACCAAACGCAGAGCACGCGAAATGCTTGCCCAGCGCTCCACGCCATGGCGAATCAACCAAGCAGCCACCAGCACCCATGCAGCGCCGGTGATGTTCCAAACGTTGGCAGGCGCGTCATAAGCCCAACGAGCAGACCAGGAGTACAAGCACAACATCACACACACCGCAGCCACACGCAAAGAACCGCGCATGGCAAAGCCGTTCAAACGGCCCCACTCCCAAGCGCCTGCTGCAATCAGTACAAGTGTGAGCCCTGCGAGCGGCTCAGCCGTGTCTGCCAGCAAAGCTGGCAACAAAAGCGCCAACAAAACCAGCGCGGTGATGACGCGTTGTTTGAGCATCTGGCTTAAACCGCCATGATTTCTTGTTCTTTGCTGGCGATGAGTTTGTCAATCTCAGCAATGTGACTGTCAGTGACTTTTTGGATGTCAGCTTCTGCACGTTTTTGATCGTCTTCGGAAGCGAGTTTGTCTTTCACCAACTTCTTCACCGATTCATTGGCATCGCGACGCAAGTTGCGCACAGCAATCTTGGCGTTTTCGCCATCGTTGCGCACGACTTTGGTCAACTCTTTGCGACGCTCTTC